>CBFIFT010000117.1:0-5772 GCA_965661935.1 Burkholderiaceae bacterium
GAGCAAAAGGAATCACGACTAGAGCAAGAGCAGCGCACTGAAGACGCCCGCATGAAAGCCATGAAGGAAGAGCTCAAGTGGGTGCGCTCCAATGCCAAAGGTCGTCAAGCCAAGAGCAAGGCGCGCTTGGCTAGATTTGAAGAGCTCAGCGATGTCGAATACCAAAAGCGCAACGAGACCAACGAAATTTTTATCCCTGTTGCGGAGCGACTCGGCAATGAGGTGATTGAGTTCAAGGGCGTGAGCAAAAGCTACGGTGACCGCGTATTGATCGAAGACCTGAGCTTCAACGTGCCAGCCGGTGCCATCGTGGGCATCATCGGACCCAACGGCGCGGGTAAATCAACGTTATTCAAACTGATCACAGGAAAAGAGGCGCCAGATTCAGGCGAGGTGAAAGTCGGCCAAACGGTCAAAATGTCTGCCGTCGACCAAAGCCGTGATGGGCTCGCGGGCGAAAAAACCGTTTGGGAAGACATCTCTGGCGGCTTGGACATGATCACCGTCGGAAAGTTCCAAATGCCCAGCCGCGCTTACTGTGGCCGTTTCAACTTTTCGGGCGGCGATCAGCAGAAATTGGTGAAAAACCTCTCTGGCGGTGAGCGTGGACGCTTGCACTTGGCCAAGATGCTGGCAGAGGGCGGCAACGTCCTTCTCCTGGACGAACCCTCGAACGACTTGGATGTGGAAACCCTTCGCGCACTGGAAGAGGCTTTGCTCGAATTTGCAGGGAGCGCTTTGGTGGTCAGCCACGACCGATGGTTTTTGGATCGCATCTGTACCCATATCCTCGCCGCCGAAGGCGACAGCCAGTGGTACTTTTTCGATGGCAACTACCAAGAGTACGAAGAGGACAAAAAACGGCGTTTGGGCGAAGAGGCTGCCAAGCCGAAGCGGGTCCGCTTCAAAGCACTCAAGTGATGCGCGATACGCAGCCCCTCACCATGTCTGCAGAGCGCGTGCGCGAGTTGACCGAGCTTTGGGTTCAACACATGGTCATCGGTTTGGACCTTTGCCCATTTGCCAAACCTGCGCTCGAGCGAAATGGCCTGCGCATACGAGTGAGTCAGGCCAAGCATTTAGATGGTTTTTTGGATGACTTAGACGAAGAGCTGGGGTATTTCAAGGGTGACTCGGACAGTGAAGTTGAAACCACGTTGCTGGTTCATCCTCAGCTGTTTCCAGACTTCTTGGTATTCAACGATTTGCTCAACGTAGTAGACGATGTCATTGAGGAGCATGGGTTGGAAGATGAGGTCGAGGTGGTCGCTTTCCACCCTGAGTTGACATTCGAAGGCGCTGATGCAGATAGCCTAGAGAATTTACCCAATCGTTCGCCTTTTCCGATGTTGCATTTGCTGCGCACCAGCAGCCTGCATCAAGCCTCGCCCAACGGGGATACAGCACACATCGTTGAGCGCAATCGCGAGACCATCGAGGCACTGGGTGCGGCAGGCTGGGAGGCGCGGTGGCAGGCGCTGTCTAAGCTGGTGTGACTCTGGCGTTGGGTATTTGACCTAAAACGCCAAAATGCAAACCCAACAAAAAGCCCGCATCAGCGGGCTTTTTGTTGGGCGAGCAAGAGGCCCGAGGACTCAGGCTTTGCATTGCATCACGCGATGGCCTCAGCTGGGCTGAGACTCTGCGGGGACTTTGGCCTCATCGAAAGGCCATTGCGCAGCAGCCAAGTCTTGGCGGGTCTCAACCAGAATCAGTGGACCTTCGTCTAGTTCAACCCGGGCAGGACGCTCGCGAGGAACATGCACTGGCGCGGGCTCCGCTGCAATCGCTGATTGTGCCGCTGCGATTTTTTCTGGATCCGAGTTGACCCACTCCATACCGGCAGTCGAAGCCACCGCAAGAAGTTGCTCCACCGGCAATTCAAACGGCTCAACAGGCTTCACGCTTGCTACCGGCTGCTGCTCTGGTTGACGATCTGTCGCTTGAGCTTGCTGAGGCGCAGATTCCATGTCTGGCGTGGCCTGCATGGTTGGCACATCCGTTGCGATGGGCGGATCGCTGACCATTGCAGATGGCTCATTGCCCATATTCGCTGGGTCATCGGTTGCCGGCTCGCGACGGCGGCGGTCACGTCCCCGACGCTCACGCCCTTGAGGTGCCGTGTCGTCGTGATCAGCTCGCACGGGTGCGCGGTCTGAAGTTGAGAGCTCTGGCGCCTCTGTGGGCGCAGCCGTTGCATTGGGCTCGGTTTGATTGCCGGCTTCGCTCGAGCCACCTCCAAAATAACTGTAGCTGGGGCGCTCGTTGCTGCTGCTGGCCGATGTGATTCTGGTATCCACCATCGCTGCGTCTGTTGCCTCTGCTGCATCTGCGGTCTCCACACCTGACTCGTGTTGCGTGGTGGGCGTGTTTTCGTCAGAGCGGCGCCGGCGGCCACTGCGCTCGCGGCGGGGTCGGCGAGCCTTTTGCTCACCTGTGCTGCCGTCTGCTGTCGTTGCAGGATCTGCCCCAGGTTGTGGGGCTTGCTGGGCTTCGGACCTGTCGTTGCGACGCTCGTTGGGCTTGTTGTCGCCTCGAGATCCATCGCGGGCTGGGCGCTCGGTGCGCGGTCCACGCTCAGCCCTTTCGCCTCGGCCATTGCCGCGACCGCGTCGGCGATCGCCACGGCGCTCGCCATTGGGTTCTTCGCCTTTGGCGCCTTCGCCCCTTTTGGGATCGCGGCGGTTGCTTGGCTTTTCCGCCGGTGCGCTGGTCGTACCTTGACCAAAAATGCGCTTGAGCCAAGCAAAGAAGCCAGTGCTTTCAGTGGTTTTGGTCTCGGTCTTGGTTTTGGCTTTGGGGTCGGCACGTTTGGCGCTGGCAGGCTTTTGAGCCTCAGTGCTGGGCGCACGCACGTCTGGAAGCACGCCCTTGATCACAGGCTCCTGCTTGTTGGTGGGCTCTTGTGAGCGACGTGTCACCGCGGTTGGGTCTTCGTTTTCTTCAGCCAGGGTGTAGCTGGCTTGCAAGTTGTCCAAACGGGGGTCGTCGTGTTTGAGACGCTCCAACTTGTAGTTGGGCGTATCCAGCGATTTGTTTGGCACCAGCAAAATATGAATGCGTTGCTGGAGTTCGATTTTGGTGATTTCCGTGCGCTTTTCATTGAGCAAGAAGCTCGCCACTTCAACGGGTACTTGGACCAACACCGCAGCTGTGTTGTCCTTCATCGACTCTTCTTGAATCACTCGCAAGATTTGCAGCGCCGAACTTTCGGTATCGCGAATATGGCCCGAGCCGCCACAGCGGGGGCAAGGAATAGAGGCCCCTTCACTCAGGGCCGGTCGCAATCTTTGGCGGCTCATTTCTAGCAAACCAAACTTGCTGATAGAGCCGATTTGTACGCGGGCGCGGTCTTGGCGCAGCGCGTCTCTGAGCCGGTTCTCAACTTCGCGGCGGTTTTTCGCTTCATCCATATCAATGAAGTCGATCACAATCAGTCCGCCCAAGTCACGCAAGCGGGCTTGCCGCGCGACCTCTTCGGCAGCTTCAATGTTGGTTCGGGTGGCGGTCTCTTCGATCGCACCGCCCTTGATGGCTCGGGCTGAGTTCACATCGACCGAAACCAATGCCTCTGTGTGGTCGATCACAATGGCGCCACCACTTGGCAGGTGCACGGTCCGCGCATAGGCGGACTCAATCTGATGCTCGATCTGGAACCGCGAAAAGAGCGGTGCCTCATCTCGGTAACGTTTCACGCGGCTGCCCTGGTCGGGCATCACATGGTTCATGAACTGGTGGGCTTGTTCGTAGATGTCATCGGTATCGATCAAGATTTCGCCAACATCGCTGTTGTAGTAATCACGGATCGCCCGAATGACCAGGCTTGACTCTTGGTAGATCAAAAATGCGCCAGAAGCCCCAGTCGCTGAGTCAATGGCTGACCACAGCTTGAGCAGATAATTCAGGTCCCACTGCAACTCTTCAGCCGCTCGCCCGATGCCTGCTGTTCGGGCGATGATGCTCATGCCTTTGGGGTATTCCAGCTGATCTAGCGCGGCTTTTAATTCTTGACGCTCTTCACCCTCTATGCGTCGACTCACACCGCCGCCACGTGGATTGTTGGGCATCAAAACCACATAGCGACCAGCCAAGCTGATGAATGTGGTGAGCGCAGCGCCTTTGTTGCCGCGTTCTTCTTTTTCGACTTGGACCACCAGGGGCTGGCCCTCTTTGATCACGTCTTGAATGCGCGCCTGGCTGACTGATGTGCCAGCTGGGAAGAACTGCCTTGAAATTTCTTTGAAGGGCAAGAATCCGTGTCTGTCTTCGCCGTAATCAACAAAGCAAGCCTCTAACGAGGGCTCGACACGAGTCACTACTGCCTTGTAGATATTCCCTTTGCGCTGCTCTCGGCCTTCAATCTCAGTTTCAAAATCAAGTAGTTTTTGACCGTCGACAACGGCCAAGCGACGCTCTTCAGGTTGCGTCGCGTTAATCAGCATCCGTTTCATGATGCGTACCTCTCGTTCAATATAGCCGCCCAAAACTGGGCATAAAGCCAGGCCATTGGCAGCGGACGTGAACGTAGGGAGGAACTGCCTGGAGCGCACCAAGTGAGGACAATTTTTCAGTCACCGAGACTGCTCAACAAAAGTCCAAAACCTGTGCAGGGGCACGTGGTGGGGGGATGCCTTGGTGCCAATTGGGCAACGGGGTCATCACATCCAACCTTCAGCAGCCAGGGCGTCGTCGCCGCGGGCTGCATCAAAAAATTCCGTCAATGGATTCAACGCAAACCGACAATGGCTACGGCGTCGCAAATCTGGCTCATCCAACTTCAATCGCTTACTACTGAGGATGTCGCTAGGTTGCAGCGTGCCGCAGGCCACTTTTGACCGGCATGAGACTTCGCCCAAGTGTTGCTTGTGTGCGGCCTCAACGATTAGCATGCAAAACTTTTTCATGCATGTTCCGGTGCGCGCTTATTATAGTCTGCTCTTCACCAATTATGCGAATGTGCGATGACCCCCCAAGTGATGTACCTCGAAATCGACGACGCCAGTGATGGTCAGCGTGTTGATAATTTTTTAACCAAGGTACTCAAAGGCGTTCCAAAAGCACATATTTATCGTTTGATTAGGTCGGGAGAGGTGCGGGTCAATAAGAAGAGGGTTCAGGCGGATTCGCGGCTCGCTATTGGTGACCTGGTTCGCATCCCGCCTGTTCGAGTCGCGCAATCGCAAAATGACGCTCAAAATGTAAGGGTCCCTGCTGCTGAATTTCCGATTCTTTTTGAAGATGAATTTTTTCTGGCAATTGACAAGCCAGCAGGGGTGGCCGTTCACGGCGGCAGTGGTGTGAGCTTTGGCGTCATTGAGCAACTGCGTCAGGCTCGGCCAAATGAGCGGATGCTCGAGTTGGTGCACCGTTTAGATAAGGAAACCAGCGGGATTTTGCTGGTCGCCAAAAAGCGCTCGACACTCAAGCAACTGCAAGAGCAGTTTAAGCAACGTACCATTGATAAAAAGTACTTGGCCCTAGTAAAAGGTGCTTGGCCTAAAAATCTAAAAGTCATTGACTTACCGTTATATAAATATTTATTGGATAACGGAGAAAGGCGTGTCAAAGTCGTTCCTATGGAGCACGAAGGCGCTCAGCGGAGCGTGAGCTTGGTTGAAGTGCTTGCAACGCAAGGTTCAAGTGTCGAAGAAGAATCTGTGAGTTTGCTCTCTGTCAAAATCAAAACCGGTCGAACCCATCAAATTCGAGTGCATTTGTCTCATCACCGACACCCTATTGCGGGTGACGATAAGTACGGGGATTTTGATTGGA
>CBFIFT010000118.1:0-5741 GCA_965661935.1 Burkholderiaceae bacterium
CGCATCGGTCGGCGCGACCCTCTGCGATGGCTGAAGCAGGTCGCCGCTGACGGAGCACATGGCGATGGGTTTTGCATGTTGCAGCTGCGACGATGGCTCGGTAAGTGGCGTGGTAACTTGAGCCTTTTTTTGGCCTTGGTTGGTGACGCGCTTAACGAAACACCGCTGAGTAAAAAAGTAGCGGAACTCGGCTGATCGTCCCCACGCTTGACTGGCGCGGCTGCAGGCCGCAAGTGTGCTCGCACCGCCACCGCTTCAGTTGCCCAGGTCATTCATTCGCCTTTGAGGTCCATATGTTCGAACCCACCCAAGTCACATACCGCGCCTTGCAAGTCAACACATTGTCAGATGACTTCTCGGGCACCAGATTGGTTCAAAAGCAAGGGCTAGCGATGGCGGCAGACAGCGTTTGGGTGCGCGTGCGCGCGGCGGCGCTCAACTACCCAGACGTGTTGATGACCCAAGGGGCTTACCAGTTCAAGCCCGAGTTGCCTTTTGTGCCCGGCCTAGAAGTCGCCGGCGAGGTGATCGCTGTGGGCGAAGCAGTGACCCACGTCAAAGCCGGTGACGCCGTGGTCGCCATGACACGACAAGGCGGCTTGGCCCAGTACCTCATGGCGCGCAGCGCAGAGGTGCGAGCCATGCCAGCCGGCTTGACTTGGGCCCAAGGCGCGGCATACAGCGTGGCCGGTTTGACCGCTTATGTGGGATTGGTGAACCGCGGGCAACTGCAACCCGGCGAAGTCTTGGCCGTGCACGGCGCAACGGGTGGCACGGGTTTGGCGGCTGTGCAACTCGGTCACCACCTGGGTGCGCGCGTGATCGCGACGGGGCGGTCGCTCGAAAAACTGGCGGTGGCGCGCGATGCTGGCGCGGATCAACTGCTCGCGATTGGGCCTAACCTGCGCCAAGACCTGATTGAACTCAGCGGTGGCAAAGGCGTCGATGTCGTGTTTGACCCCATAGGTGGCGACGTGTTCGATGCGTCTATGCGTGCATTGGCGTGGGGTGGGCGATTGCTGGTGATTGGTTTTGTGAGCGGGCGCGCGGCAGAGGTGCGCTCTAACTACGCGCTGATCAAAGGCACATCGGTGGTCGGCGTGCGCGCGGGCGAATTTGTGCGGCGCGATCCCACCCGCGGCGCGCAAGCCATACAGGCCGTGGACGCCATGGCCAGCAAAGGCGTCCTCAGACCACCCATACACGCCGAGTACCCACTCGACCAAGCACTAGATGCCATGCGGCTCATGGCCAGTGGAGGCGTGCGCGGCAAATTGGTGGTGTGTATGGATTGAGGGGGCTAAGAGAAACGTAACCCCTAACGACTTTGACAAAGCCAGCATCTTGTTGGCGAACCATGTTGGTCGGGGTGAGAGGATTCGAACCTCCGGCCTCTACGTCCCGAACGTAGCGCTCTACCAGGCTAAGCTACACCCCGCTTGACCGCGCAAAATTTTAGCAGCGCCTGCCTGTGTTGCACCTCGCAGCATCTGCAGCTGGTGTGCCAAAGCGGACAGCCGCGCCCACTCGATCTCGACAAAATGAATTCAATTTGGGTTGATTGCTTTTGTAGGGGTGACGCATATGAGTGGACGATTAGCGGGCCAAGTGGCGGTGATTTCTGGGGCCAGCCGGGGCATTGGTTTGGCCATTGCCAAGGCTTATGCCGCCGAGGGCGCTCAGTTGTGTCTGTTGGCGACGACAGATGAAGGTTTGGCTAAGGCCCGTGACGAGTTGGGCCTGGCTGAGGCTGACTTGATAACACGGGCCGTGGATGTGCGCGATGAGGCGCAGTGCCGCGCGGTGGTGGCGGAGGTCATAGAGCGCTGGTCGCGCCTGGATGTGTTGGTCAACAACGCGGGCATTTACCGCGCCCGCCGCTTTTTGGATTATTCGGCACAAGATTTTCAAGATTTATTAGATGTGAATCTTTTTGGTGTGATTCATTTGTCGCAGGCGGCTTTGCCACACATGCAGGCGCAAGGCTATGGGCGCATCGTGAATGTGGCTTCTAGTGCTGGCAAGTGGGCGTCGCGCAACCAAAGCGCCTACAACGTGAGCAAGCACGCGGTGGTGGGCTTGACCCGCTGTGTGGCACTTGAGGCGGCGGCTGACGGTGTCACGGTCAATGCCATTTGCCCTGGCTTTGTTCAAACAGACATGGTTGAGGCGCTCAAGACCGAGGTGGCACAAAGCGCTGGCCTGAGTCCTGAAGAGATGATGAAAATGGCCCTCAGCCGGGTGCCCATGGGGCGCTTCATGGCGGTCGATGACATCACCGGTTTGGCGGTTTACTTGGGCTCTAAGGAGTGCGCAGGCATGACGGGCCAGTCGATTTCTATCGATGGCGGCATGGTGGTTGTGTGAGCGCCTACTTTCAACCAGGCTCGGTTTCAGCAGCCCTGTTGTAGGTGGTTTTTAGGTCTGGCGGTGAAGCAGACTGTCGGCCAGCGAGCGCATGGCTTGGGTGTGCGCATTGTCTGGCAGGGCTGAGATGGCGTCGAGCGCGCGCTGGGCTTCTTGGTTGGCCACGGCACGCGAGCGAGTCAGTCCGCCACCCACCTGAATCAGTTGGACCAACTCGGGCAGGGCCTCTATCTCGCCAGTGGTCAGGGCGTGAGTCAGGCGTTCGCGTTCAGCGGGGGAGGCGGTTTGCAAGGTGCAAATGATGGGCAGCGTGGTCTTGCCCTCGCGCAGATCGTCGCCCAAATTTTTGCCAAGGGCTTGGGCGTCGCCCTCGTAGTCCAAGATGTCGTCGATGATTTGAAACGCGGTGCCCAGCGCTTGACCATAGGTTGCGAGGGCTTCTTCTGTCTCGGCTGGCGCGTTGACCAGTTGGGCAGCCAATCGACAGCTGGCTTCGAACAGTTTGGCGGTTTTGGAGCGGATGACCCGCAAATATTCCGCCTCATCGATGTGGGGGTCTCGCATGTGGGTGAGCTGCAAGACTTCGCCCTCGGCAATCACGTTGGTTGCGTCCGCCAGTGTGCGCATGATCGCCATGTTGTCGGCGTTGACCATCATTTGAAACGCGCGCGAATACAAAAAGTCACCCACCAAGACGCTGGCCGCATTGCCGAACACTTCGTTCGCCGTTTGCTTGCCTCTGCGCAACGTTGATTCGTCGACCACATCATCGTGGAGCAAGGTGGCCGTGTGGATAAATTCGACCACCGCCGCCATCTCGTGGCGCTTGGGGTGGGCACTGCCGATGGCGCCGCTGGCTAGCAACAGCAAGACGGGCCGCAGTCGCTTGCCACCGCTGTGAATCAGATAGCGTGCAACTTGGCCAACCAGTGGGACTTCGCTAGCAAGTTTGGTCTCGATCACTGCATCCACTTGCTGCATGTCGGCGCCGATCAGGTCCAGGTGGTCGTTGGTTGAATCGCTCAAGGTACTGCGGTGGTCGTTAGGTTAATCTTGCCGCCGATTATAGGTTTGCATCTGAACCAGTTTGCTCTGCAGGCGTCGCCTGTGCGGTGCTGTGGTGAACGAGGCGATGACAAATGTCTCCGAGACCATGGCTCGCCGCCCAGACCCCCACCACGGCCCTGACCACGGTCACCGATGGACATTTGCCGGGGTTTTCCGCTCCAAATGGTCCCTGGGCCGCTGAGGTGTCGACGGGCGGGGGCTGTTTGCTCGTTGCCACATCTTGGTCAAGCAGGGCTGGCCATGTTAGAATGGCGGGCTCAGTCAATGGTGGCTGGGTATCATTTTTTTGAGGTTGTCCATATGTACGCGGTCATAAAAACCGGCGGCAAGCAGTATCGCGTTGCCGTTGGCGAGAAGATCAAAGTAGAACAGATTGCTGCGGACGTGGACCAAGAGATCGTGTTGGATCAAGTTTTGGCTGTCGGTGAAGGCAGTGAAATCAAGATCGGCGCGCCCTTGGTTGACGGTGCTGCGGTCAAAGCCAAAGTTGTTTCCCACGGTCGTGGTGACAAGGTTCGCATTTTCAAAATGCGCCGTCGCAAGCACTACCAGAAGCGCCAAGGCCATCGTCAAAACTTTACCGAGCTAGAAATCAGCTCGATCAATGTGTAAGGAGTCAAAACCATGGCACATAAGAAAGGCGGCGGCTCTACGCGAAACGGGCGCGATTCCAAGCCCAAAATGCTCGGTGTGAAGGCCTTTGGTGGCCAAATGGTCACAGCGGGTTCTATCATCGTGCGCCAGCGCGGTACCAAGTTTCATGCTGGCGACAACGTCGGTATGGGCAAAGACCACAGCTTGTTTGCAACGGTTGACGGCCACGTCAGCTTCGCAGTCAAGGGCGCCCTCAAGCGCCACATGGTCAACATCACCCCTGTGTGATGGTTTGATCGCGCGAAAGCGCTGACTCCAAAAGGCCCGTCACAGCGGGCCTTTTGTTTTTTTAAAGTGCGATCAATGGCGTCGCCTGGAACTAAAATCACGTTATGAAATTTGTTGATGAAGCGACGATTGAAATTGCTGCGGGCGACGGCGGTAACGGCTGCGCGTCGTTTCGTCACGAGAAATACAAAGAGTTTGGCGGCCCTGATGGTGGCGATGGCGGTCGAGGCGGACACGTCTGGGCCTACGTTGACCCCAATATGAACACCTTGATTGACTACCGCTACGTGCGCCACTTCGAGGGCAAGCGCGGTCAGCATGGCATGGGCTCTGACATGTTCGGAGCCAAGGGCGAAGATGTCGAGTTGCGCTTACCCGTGGGCACAGAGGTTTATGACACGGAAACGGGTGAGTTGCTCTACGAACTGTTGGTGCCAGGCGAAAAGGTCTTGATGGCCAAGGGCGGCGATGGTGGCTTTGGTAATTTGCATTACAAGAGTTCGACCAATCGCTCACCCAGACAAAAGACCATGGGCCACCCCGGCGAAAAGAAGAGCCTGCGCTTAGAGCTCAAAGTGCTGGCTGATGTGGGGTTGCTGGGCATGCCCAATGCTGGCAAATCGACGTTGATCGCCGCGGCATCTAACGCCCGTCCCAAGATCGCAGACTATCCGTTCACGACGCTTTACCCCAACTTGGGCGTGGTGCGGGTGGCACCTGAGAAGAGTTTTGTGATTGCCGATGTGCCCGGACTCATTGAGGGTGCTTCAGAAGGGGCAGGGCTTGGCCATCAGTTTTTGCGCCACCTGCAACGCACTCGGTTGCTGTTGCACGTGGTTGATGCGGCTCCCTTTGATGAGAGTGTCGACCCAGTGGCACAAGCCAAGGCGATCGTCACAGAGCTCAAGAAGTACGATCAAACACTTTACGAAAAGCCGCGTTGGTTGGTGTTGAACAAGCTGGACATGGTGCCCGAAGCTGAGCGAGCGACGCGGGTCAAAGACATCGTGAAACGCCTCAAGTACAAGGGCCCAGTTTTTGAGATTTCGGCATTGACGCGGTGGGGCGTTGAGACGCTGATGCTCAATGTCTATGATGCTGTGGCGCAAGTGAAGCGTTCTGAGCAGCCCATCGATGAGGCCGATATCGATCCGCGCTTTGATGAGCGCGAAGATCCACGGTTTGCCTCGGACTGATCGCTTTGTCTAGAAGTCAATGAATTCGCACACACAAGTATTGCGCCAAGCTCGCCGCGTCGTGGTCAAGGTTGGCTCTAGCCTGGTGACCAACGACGGGCGCGGACTAGATGAAGGGGCAATCGCGCAATGGTGCGAGCAACTTGCAGCCCTGGTCGCGGATGGCAAAGAAGTGGTCATGGTCAGCAGCGGGGCGGTGGCTGAGGGCATGAAGCGCTTGGGTTGGCC
>CBFIFT010000119.1:0-5686 GCA_965661935.1 Burkholderiaceae bacterium
TCGTTGATTTGACTGTTCTCATCAGTCAACTCAAGCTGGTGCCAACGATTGGTTTCGTGTTGCCTCAAGCTGAGCCAGACCGCCATCAACGTCTTGAACGCAGGCCGTCTGAAAGTTGAGCCAAATTCCCCGCGCACGTACGGCACCAACTGATAGGCTGCCGATATTTGCAACGGATTGCCGACCGCCAACAGAGATCTAGCCTGGGTTTCATCTGCTTTGAGGTGCTCGCCACTGGCCCACTGGCAGAGTTGTTGAAAGTCTTTGAGGTTGGTGTCTTTGCGCTGGTTTTCAATTTGCTGGCGAGCATTGGTGTCACGAAACCACCAAATGAAATACGCCACGGGTGACGCCAACAGGATCGCACCCGTGGAACCTTTGAAAAAATCAAGCCAGTCCGCTAAGGACAAGTAACCCGTGCAACATTGATACGGGTCAACCCAAGACTTGTACGCCCAATGCAAAAGGCACAGTGTGACGACCGCAGCAAGCAATACCCAAAGCGGCCTCGCGGCTGATCCTGAACGTCCATCTGCCAACAAGCGTTTGCGCTCACGCTCTTGCCACGCCACAGACCTTTTGACGTAGACGTCCAACTTTTTCTCTAACTCTTGCTTGGTTTTGCACAAATTGAAGTCAGGCCGCTTGGGTTCACCTCGAAAGAGCTCTAGCCATTCCTTGAAGGTGTGCCACCCATTGCGCACCCACGCAAGGCTCGACTTCAAGCAACGCATCACCCCTTGAAAAAACTTCTTCATGCCGCCCCCTGTGTGTGTTGCGGCGATGTTAGAAGCAGATGCGCGCACCCATCTGCGCGGCGGGCGCGCCGTCTTGGTTTGCGTGATGTAGTTGGCGGCTCAGTCGCTGCCGAAGAGGTCGCGGGTGTAGATTTTGTCGGCGACGTCGGATAGTTCTGGCACCGCGCGGTTGGCCAAGATGAGGTCGGCGCGTTGTTTGAAGCTGTCCAAGTCGTTGACGACCTCTGACTTGAAGAACTCGGGCTCTTGCAGCACGGGTTCGTAGACGATGACTTCGATGCCTTTGGCCTTGATGCGTTTCATGACGCCTTGCATGGCTGAGGCGCGAAAGTTGTCCGAGCCCGCTTTCATGATGAGGCGGTAGACGCCGACCACGTTGGGGCGGCGGGCGATGATGTCGTCGGCAATGAAGTCTTTGCGCGTGGTGTTGGAGTCAACGATGGCGCGAATCAGGTTTTGCGGCACTTCGCTGTAGTTGGCCAGCAACTGCTTGGTGTCTTTGGGCAGGCAGTAGCCGCCGTAGCCAAAGCTGGGGTTGTTGTAGTGCGCGCCAATGCGGGGGTCTAGGCTGACGCCATCAATGATTTGGCGCGTGTCTAAGCCGTGGGTGGCGGCGTAGGTGTCTAGCTCGTTAAAAAACGCCACGCGCATGGCCAAGTAGGTGTTGGCAAACAGCTTGACGGCCTCGGCCTCGGTGGGGTCGGTGAAGAGGATGGGCACGTCTTTTTTGATGGCGCCCTCGAGCAGCAGGTTGGCAAAGGTTTGTGCCCGCTCGCTGTGCTCGCCCACCACGATGCGCGATGGGTAGAGGTTGTCGTAGAGGGCTTTGCCTTCGCGCAAAAACTCGGGCGAAAACACCACGCGGTCGCAGTTGAGCTCAGCGCGCACGCGCTCGACGTAGCCCACGGGTATGGTTGATTTGATGACCATCACGGCGGTGGCGTTGTGGCGCATGACGTCGCGAATCACGGCCTCGACGCTTTGGGTGTTGAAGCGGTTGGTCTCGGTGTCGTAATCGGTGGGTGTGGCGATCACCACAAAGTCGGCGCCCGCGTAGGCGTCAGCGGGGTCTAGCGTGGCGCGAAAGTTGAGTGCAGGGTTGCGCAGGTACTGCTCGATCTCGGGGTCGGCAATGGGCGACTCGCCCCGGTTGAGCATGGCGACTTTGTCGGCGATGACATCGAGCGCGACCACTTCGTGGTTTTGCGCCAGCAACATGGCGTTGGATAGGCCGACGTAGCCGGTCCCAGCGATGGCGATTTTCATGGTGTCATTGGGCAGTCAAAACGCCATTGTGGCTCAGCTTGGCGACAACTTCATGACACGGCTGGCCGTGCCAGGCCCGCGCGCTCAGGGTGGCAGGGGCCGCGCCAGCGTGACGCCTCGCACGCTGTACACGATTTCGTGCGGGGGCAAGGCCTTGAGCTTGGTGTCTCGGGTGACGCCCAACTCGCCCGGCTGCGGCGCGCGGCGCGGTACATCGCGCTGGGCGTAAAAGCCCAGGCTGGGGTGGTGGGTGGCCCACTGTGTGGCGTTTAAGTCGTTGGTGCGCAGGTGTTCGCCCATGGCTTTCCAGGGGCCTTGCACGGCCACGCCCCACCAAGGCAAAACCAAAGCGGTGTAGACGCCCATGCTGAGCGTGGCTGACCACATCAAGCGCGTGCCCAAGCTGGCCACCTGCCGGCTTGGGTGTGGCGCACCTACCCGCGTGTTTGCGCGCGCACCCACCCAGCCCCACAACCCTAAGGCCAAGATGGCCACGGCGACCACGCCACCGACGATCAAAATTTGGTCAGCTGGGGCTGCGCTTTGCAACAGCTGCGCGTACCAAGCGTCTTCTATCTGCGGCGCCATGCTTTGTGCCCAATGGCCAGAACCCGCCAGCGACACGGTTGTGAACGCCAGCCCCAACCAAACCGCGATGTGCCAGCCCCGCCCGGCTTGCAACCAGACCTGCGCCATCAGCCACAGCATGGGGGCCGTGCCGTAGAGCAAGTAGTGCGGCAGCTTGGTGCCAGAGAGCGAAAAAAAGCCCAGCACCCACAGCGCCCACACCAGCCAAAACCGCGTTTGGGGTTGGCGCCAAAAAGCTTTGGCACGCCACACCACGCCCGCCATCAATGGGGTCCACGGCAGGCACAAGAAGGGCCAAATGATCATGTAGTACAAGAACCCGCCGGTGTGCCCTTCCATGGGGTCACTGAAGCGCTCGATGTTGTGCTTCAAGATGAAGCCGTCAATGAAGGCCATGCCGTGGCGGTTGAGCGCATAGGCATACCAAGGCCCAGCCACCAACAACGCCAAAGCCCAACCCTTGGGGGCCCACAGCGCGGCCCAAGCGGTGCGGCCTCGGTCGCTGAACAGCGACCACAAAATCAGCGCCCCACCGGGTACCACCACCGCCACGGGCCCCTTGGCCAGCAGGCCCAAAGCTGTCCAAAAATACGCCCAGTAGAGCGCAGACATGGCGCGCGTGCTGGCGAAACGCCACAGCGACAAGCCCGTCAAGATCAACAAGGCATTGAGCAAGCCATCGGCCGTAGACGCACGCCCCAGCGCCATAAACCCCAAGGCCGTGCCAAACACCAAAGCAGTCACCGCGCCTGCGTACTCGCCTTGTTCGCGCGCCACGGCACGCCCGACCGCCCACGCAGCGCCGAGAGTCCAAAGTGCTGAGGGCAAGCGCACGGCCCACTCGTTGAGGCCAAACACGGCCATGCTGAGCGCCTGAAACCAATACACCAAGATGGGCTTGTCAAAGCGGTCTGCCCCATTGAGGTAAGTGTGGCCCCAATCGCCACTGGCCAACATATGGCGGCTGGCCTGCGCAAAGGCGCCCTCGTCTACGTCGAACAGCGGTGCCGCGCCCAGCCTCCACAAATAGAGCAGGGCCAGGGCCAGCATGACGTGCCACAGGCGCAAGCCGTGGCGGCTGGGGTCACTGGTGCCAGTGGTCATCGTCAGCAATGGGGGGTTGGGGCATGACATGAAACTGCCGCGCGCCACCCCTGCCAAAGTAAATGCGCATCATGATTTCGGCCAGCACACCGGTGGTCAAAAACTGCAAGCCCGCCATCACACTGAAAAAGCCCACTTGCAACAAAGGCCGACCACCGACATCTGCACCACCCAGCTTGAGCATGCCCAAGTAGGTCAAGATCGCCAGGCCCAGGGTCATGACGACCAAGCCAATGCCGCCAAAGAAGTGCCCCGGCCGCGAGCCAAAGCGCAAAAAGAAGTGCATCGCCAGCAGGTCAACAATGACGCGGAAGGTGCGTGAGATGCCGTACTTGGACTCGCCCAACAAGCGGGCGTGGTGGCGCACCGGCTCTTCGGCCATGCGCGCAGGCGAGGTCACCGTGGCGAGCCACGCAGGTATGAAGCGGTGCATCTCGCCGTAGAGCCTGATCTCGCGCAGCACGTCGGCGCGAAACGCCTTGAGGCTGCAGCCCAGGTCTTGAAAGTCAAGCCCCGAGACCTTGCGGATCAATCGGTTGGCAATGCGCGAGGGTATCTTGCGCAGCAGCAAGCCGTCTTGGCGTTGCTGGCGCCAGCCCGCCACCATGTCTAAGTCTTCGCACAGCAAGCGCGAGACCAGCTTGGGGATGTCGCGCGGGTCGTTTTGCAAATCGCCGTCCATGGTGACGATGACGTCACCGCGCGCGGCGTCAATGCCCGCTTGCATGGCCGCCGTTTGGCGAAAGTTGCGACGCAGCGGCAACACGCGAATGTGTGGCCCCACGCGCGCGGCGTGCTCGGCCAAAATGCGCGGCGTGCCATCGCTGCTGCCGTCGTCGACCACAATCAGCTCCCACTTTTCGGGGTAGGCGCTCAGGGCCTTTTGCACCGCATCAATCAGCGGTTGTGCGCTTTCACGCTCGTTGAACATCGGCACCACCACCGACAAACGGTGCGGCGGCAAGGTGGGCATCACCTCGTCGGTGTCGCTGAGGTGGGTTGGCGTGAGGGTCTCTTGGGTCATGGGCGCTATTGTGCCGTGAACTGGCCGCTTGGCACACGCCGACCATGAAGCGTGTTGCGGGGCCGATCGGGGCGCGTTGCAGTGCTGGGTGCAGTGCTGCGTGAGGCGCGGCTTGCGTTGGTGTTACGGGTGTGAGGTGGTGTGGCTGTCTTGGGTGCGGCGCAGGTCGCGGTTGCTCCAGCCCCAAGCGCGGGCCAAGGTGGCCGAGCCCACGGTCACCGCCAGCATGAGCAAATGCACCATCAACGCTGCGGCGGCAACTTCGGACCAAGGCAAATCAGTCACCCACTGCACGCCCGCCAACACACCTGCCTCGTAGGGGCCCAGTCCCGCTGGCGGCTGGATCGGCATCGCGGCAGCCCATTCGCCACCCAACGCGCCTGACCACGCTGCCGACGCCGAGGCCCCTGCTAAGAACCACAAAGGCAAACCAATCGCCGCCAGCTTGACGGCCCAATTGCTCAGCGCATAGGCCCAGCTCTCAATGGCCAACGCGTGGCCCTGCGTCGAGGGTGTGCTGGCTGCCGGGCCTTGGCTTCGGCGCACCAACCAGCGCCAGACGCGAGGCACCAACCAGACCGCAACCACCAGCGCCAATGTAGCCACAGCGCCACGCAGCGGCGCACTCAGCGGCGCCCAAGTCGCCAGCGCAAAGACGCCCAACACCGCCATGTCTTGCAGTCGCAGCTTGAGCAGGCTGATGCCCGCCTCTTTGAGGCCAATGCCACCGTGTTGGTTCAGGGCCCACAGATAAATGCCTTCACCCCCACGCATGGGCGACAAAACCACCCACGCACTGTGGCGCACCACCAAGGCCCAAGCGCTGCGCCAATCCATGTCCAGTCGATGGCGCCACTCGGCGCGCATGCGCCCACCCCGCAGCACATGCGAGCACACCATGCCCAGCACCGACACCAGCCAGACCCAAGCGGGGACCCGGCCCAGT
>CBFIFT010000120.1:0-5679 GCA_965661935.1 Burkholderiaceae bacterium
AATCGGTACAAAGCGGTGGTGGCCGCGACAATCACCACATCGGCACCGTCGTGGTGATCGCGCTGGCGGATGCGCCACAAGGTCGCTAGGCGCTCGCTGATCAAGTCATGGTGTGGCGAGAAATGGTCGTAGGGCAGCGTTTCCCAGTCGGGGAACAAGGCACAGCGCAAGTCGGGCTCAAAGAAGGGGATCTCGAGCATCAGCCGCAGTGCGTCGACCGCTTGCGCACAAACGACCACCACGGGTTGGGCACTGGCTTTGGCCTGCGTCGCGATGTGAGCCAGTCCAGCGGCGTCGCTGCCGCTGGGGGGCAATGCCATGGTGTGGCGTCTGCCGGGAACGAGTTTGGGATGATCCATGGAGCCTGATTGGGTTACGAGGGATGGGGCGATGCCCCAATGCGCTGCCTGAACCCAGGATTGTAGGAGCGTGAGAATGTTCGCTGGCTCTGGTCGTGAATTCTCTAGAATGACAGGCCATGTCAGAGCACACCCACAGCCGCATTCATGTCGTGATCCCCTGCGCGGGTGTTGGCGCGCGCGCTGGTGGCCTGCTGCCCAAACAGTATCTGCCTGTAGCTGGGCAGCCGATGGTGGTCCACACCGTGAATGCGTTTCGGGCGGTGAAAGGTGTCGACCGCATCGTGGTGGTGCTTGCACCCACCGATCAAGGCTGGCCAATGTCTGCGTCTGCGTCGGCGTCCATTGGGGTGGAGTGCGTGTATCGGGGTGGGGCCAACCGAGCTGAATCTGTCCAAGCCGGGTTGCAGCACTTGCTGTACAGCGGTGCACAAGCCAGCGATTGGGTCATGGTGCACGACGCAGCGCGGTGTTTGATCGAGCCGCAAGATATTGAGAGGCTGATGCAAACCTGCCTGAGTCAAGGCAAGGGTGGTTTGCTGGCTGTGCCGGTGGCAGACACCCTCAAGCGAGCCCAGACCAATGCTTTTGCTTCAGGTCAGCACGTGGCGGCGACTTTGGAGCGCGAGGGCGTGTGGCAGGCGCAAACGCCGCAGATGTTTGTGATGGGTGAGCTGGCTGAGGCCTTGGCCGGTGATCTGGCTGGGATCACCGATGAAGCGAGCGCCATGGAAAGGCTGGGCCACCGCCCGGTTTTGGTCGAAGGCGCGCGCTCGAACATCAAGATCACTTACCCCAGCGACTTTGAACTCGCCAACGCTTGGATGGCTAGCCGCACTCAGGCGGAGTATCTGAATGAGACCGATTCGCGGGATTCAAGTGCCGCGAATGCCCCCGGCGATGAGCCCATAGAGGAATACAGATGAGAGCAGCCAACCCAATGAGCATGAGAGTCGGTCAGGGCTGGGACACCCATTTGTTGGTGCCCGGCCGCGACTTGGTCTTGGGGGGCGTCAACATCCCTCACCACAAGGGGCTTTGGGGGCACTCAGATGCGGATGCGCTCATCCATGCTGTGATCGACGCTTTGCTTGGCGCCATGGGGCAGGGCGACATTGGGGAATGGTTCCCCGACACGGCCGCCGAGTGGGCTGGTGCAGACTCGGCAGCGTTGTTGCAAGCAGTTGTTCAGCACGCCAAGGGCGCTGGATGGACGATTGCCAATGTCGACACCACGGTGATCGCCCAAGCCCCCAAGTTGTCGCCCTACAAGGCGGCGATCCGAGATCGATTGGCCTCTATTCTGGAGGTCGCACCAGACTGCGTGAACGTGAAGGCCAAAACCGCTGAGGGCCTTGGCCCAGTCGGATCGGGCGCGAGCATTGAGGCACAAGCCGTGGCTCTGTTGGTTCGCTATGCTTGACCCGGCCGTTCGATTCACCACTGAAAAAAGAGAAAGCCAACCATGAACAAATCCGCAATTCGGCGGCGCCTGCTAGGGGTGGCGGTGGTGCTGGCCGCAGCGACGGGGTCTATGTCACACGCGAGTGAACCAGATGGCGCAGCGGTCGAGGGCAATCGGGCTGGGGGCTTGGTGACGCTGAGTGCCTCAGCTGCGCGCGCGGTGACACAAGACTGGTTGCGGTTTCGCCTGGGAGCCACGGCAGAGTCTCGCAACGCTCTCAAGGCGCAGTCCCAAGTCAAGGACAGGCTGGCGCCCGCCCTTGAGCGACTGAAGTCCTTGGCCTCAGGGCAATCCATGCGGGTTCGAACGGATGGGTTTCGCGTTGAGCCGCGTTACCACGAAGGGAAAGTGGTGGCCTGGGTGGCCAGTGCCTGGCTGGTCGTCGAGGGTGATGACTTTGAGCAACTCAGCCAAGCTGTGGCGGGCGTGCCTGAGTTGACGGTCGACGCCGCCACGCTCAGCGTCAGTTCGGCCACCGACCGAGTGGTTCGCGCCCAATTGCGCTTGGAGGCCATTGCCGCGTTTCGCGAGCAGGCCACGGAAGTCGCCAGAGCCTTTGGCGCACAGACTTACGAACTGGTCGACGTGAATGTAGGTGGCGACACCGTGCGCTCGCCGGCGCCGATGTACGCGCGCCAAGCCATGGCGATGTCCATGGCGGATCAGCCCGCGTCGGTGCCGATCTCAGCCGGCACAGAGTCCATCGAGGTGAATGTGACAGGCCGCGTGCGATTGAAATGAGCGACCCGCAGCGCCAGACCCAATCACAGTTTGGCGAGCCCGCAGGTGGCCTGCACCCGCTGGCTTTGTCTGTGCCCGTGGCCATGGGCTACATCCCCTTGGGGGGCGTGTTTGGGTTTTTGATGATGCAAGCCGGCGCGGAATGGTGGATGCCGCTGTTGGCCAGTGCCTGGCTTTACGCTGGCGCGGCGCAATTCATGATGATTCCCTTGATCGTTGGTGGTGCTTCGTTGGGCACTTTTGCGTTGGTCGCACTGGTGGTGAATTTTCGCCACGTGTTTTATGGCTTGTCGCTTTTGCACAAGCGGCCCAAACACCCGATCGCTCGCGCTTACCAGTCGTTCTCACTCACCGATGAAACCTACGCGGTGGTGACCACATTGCCGGCCCAAACCCCTGCCTCACGCTTGGTTTGGGTTGGGCTGCTGAACCACGTTTGGTGGTTGGCGGGCACGCTCTTGGGAACCGCGTTGGGCGCAGCAGGCAGCGTCCAATGGGTGGGGTTGGACTTTGCTTTGTTGGCATTGTTTGCGGTGTTGTTGGTCGAGCAATTGCGAGTGCATCGCCAGTTTGCGAGCGTCGCGGTCGGGGTGGTTTTATACGCCGTTTTCTTCTTTACCTTGCCGCAGCACAGCTTGATGCTGGCCATGGCTGCCACCGTGGGGCTGGCGGTCGCTTGGAAGCCCCGAGGGACCGCCTCGAAGGAGTACAAGTCGTGACCGCGCTGGACGTGACTTGGGGTATTTTGGCGATGGGCGCAGTGACGTGGTGGCTCAGGGGTTTGCCATTTTTTGCCGAGCGGTGGCTGCGAGACCGCCCCATCGTGCAACGGATTGCCTCATTTTTGCCTGCCGCAGTGATGGCTATTTTGGTGGTTCACTCGGTGGCCACGGGCCAGCACCACAGCGCGCTTTGGCCGCTCCCCGAAATCGCCTGTATCTTGCTGGTCGTGGCTTTGCAATGGATAGGTAAGCAAGCCTTGCTCAGCATCTTGGTCGGCACGGCCACCTATGTCCTTTGGATGAACCCTTCTCTTTGGTTAAGCTGAGGCCATGGATTTGCACCGAACCATCGCGACCCTCACACTCAACCCCGCACTCGATACCGTGACAGAAGTCGAGCGCGTAGAGCCCAGCCACAAAATGCGTTGCGGCCCCAGCTTGATTCACCCTGGTGGTGGTGGCGTCAACGTGGCTCGGGCACTGCATCGCTTGGGTCAAGCAACGCAAGCGGTGTTGATGCTTGGCGGTCTCACTGGCGAGCGGTTGCAAGCGCTGTTGAGCGAAGAGGGCGTGCCCTTGCATCCGGTGGGTTGCCGCGCTGAGACCCGCACCGCGTTGAGCGTGCGCGAGCGCTCCAGCGGTTTGGATTACCGCTTCACATTGCCCATGCACGGTGTGACCGATGCAGAGGTGCGCCAAGCCATTGCGGCATTCCAAGCGGTGGCCACGCCGGGCGGTTGGTGCGTGGTCAGTGGCAGTCTGCCCGCTGGCATATCCGCCGCTGTGATGGCTGAGTTGGCGGTCTGGGCGCGCGAGCACGGTAGCGCTTTGGCTGTCGATACTTCGGGCGAAGCGCTGGCTGCTGCAATGGACGTCGGTGTTGATTTGATCAAACCGAGTTTGCGCGAGTTTTCGCACTGGGTCGGTACCGACTTGACAGAGCAAGACCAGTGGCGTGCAGCCGCGCGAGCTTGCATATCAGGCGGCAAGGTGCGTGTCATTGCGTTGACTTTGGGCGATCAAGGCGCGGACCTCATCACCGCAGACGGTGCTTGGCGTGCCTCAGCGATCCAAGTCTCGGCGTTGACGACGGTTGGCGCTGGCGACAGCTTCTTGGCTGGGCTCTTGGCCTCGGCGCAAAGGGGTGCCGATTGGCCCACTGCCCTGCGCTGGGCGGTGGCTTCATCGGCGGCCGCTTTGCTGCGGCCGGGTACGGCGCTTTGCGACCCCGAAGATGTCAGCCGCTTGTTGCCTTTGGTTCAGATCACCGATCAGGGTTGACGCTTGACGCGCGGCAGTTGCTCCGCGCTGGCAAGCCAGCCCCGTCGAATGGATGTGCGTTATTGCGCAGTCCAGCCACCATCCATCGCCCAAGCGACACCCGTGGTGTTGCGTGCAGCGTCGGAGCAAAAGAACACGCTCAATGCACCCAACTCTTCAGGCGTGGTGAATTGCAACGAGGGCTCTTTTTCAGCGAGCAATTGGGACTTGGCCTCAGCGTCACTCAACCCCAGTGCGGCTGCTTTGGCGTCGACTTGCTTTTGCACCAATGGCGTCAGCACCCACCCTGGGCAAATCGCGTTGCAGGTCACGCCTTTTTGGGCGTTTTCAAGCGCCGTCACCTTGGTGAGTCCGATGATGCCGTGCTTGGCCGCCACGTAAGCGCTCTTTTGCGCAGACGCCACCAAACCATGCGCGGATGAGATGTTAATGATGCGCCCCCACTGCTTGGCTTGCATGGCGGGTAGCGCCAGCCGCGTGGTGTGAAAAGCGCTAGAGAGGTTGATGGCAATCACGGCGTCCCAGCGCTCGGTAGGGAAGTCTTCTATGGCTGCGACGTGCTGAATGCCCGCGTTGTTCACCAACACATCCACACTGCCTAGGCGGTCCGCGCAGGCTTCCATCATGGCTTCGATCTGGGCCGGTTGGGTCATGTCGGCATCGTGGTACTCGACCTTGACGCCGTGGGCTGCGACGGCAGCCTTGGCACCTTCGACATCGCCAAAGCCATTGAGCATGATGTTCGCGCCTTGCTCTGCGAGAGCAATGGCAATGCCCAAACCAATGCCGCTGGTGGAGCCAGTAACCAGAGCCGTTTTTCCTGAAAGTGTATGCATGCTTAAACCGAGTTCCTATACGATGTGGCTATTGAATCTTCATCCATGATGAAGCGGCGTTGTGGTGATTATCGTTGAGGATAAATTTGAAATGTTGGAGCCCAAACTCGAGTTTGTAGAGTGCCCCCAAGTGCCCGCCAAAAACGGTGGGGTAAGGCGCATGGCTTACTGGCGCTGGGACAACCCCAACTGCCGTCACCCCGAGCGCTGGGTGGTGTGTGTGCATGGTTTGACTCGGCAGGGGCGAGATTTCGATGTGCTCGCGCGCACGCTAT
>CBFIFT010000121.1:0-5523 GCA_965661935.1 Burkholderiaceae bacterium
ACACAAATAACAATTTGGCTGCCATAAGCGCCTCACTCAGTGCAATGTTCCGGGGCCTACCGCGCTCATGCCGTCCAGCACAAACATGGGCACATCGACGTCGAACTTTTCGCCATCCTCAGCAACGCAAAAAAACGAGCCATGCATGGTGCCCGTGGCTGTCCCCAAACGCGTGCCGCTGGTGTATTCAAACGACTCGCCTGGCTGCAACAAAGGTTGGCGGCCCACCACGCCCAGCCCCTTGACCTTTTGGGTGTGGCCATTGGCGTCATTGACGTTCCACGTGCGAGAGATCAACTGCGCGGCCACTTGCCCGACGTTGGTGATGTGGATGTTGTATGCAAACACGTACAAGTCCTCATCAGGGTCAGACTGCTCGGGCAGGTAAGTGGGTTTGACGCGAACATGAAATTGGTATTTGCTCATGGCTGCATCCTAAATGCGAACGAGACAATTTGCCAATGCCTGCAAATAAGCCCCGACTGCCCCCATGTCGGCTCTGCTGAGACACGCCGTCAAGGCTGCAGCCCCAGCAACTGGCGGTAGTCGGTGATGTGCGCAATCACATGCTCACCCTGCAGGTCTTCGGCAGGGTGGTCGCTGCACACCGCCACGCAGCGCATGCCCGCTCTGCCTGCCGCCTCAACCCCCGCTATGGCGTCTTCAAATACCACGCAAGCACTGGGCGGCACGCCCATCAGCTCTGCGGCGTGTAAAAAAATGTCAGGGTTGGGTTTACCCGCCAAGCCCATATCACCCGTCACCCGGAGTTGAAAAAAATCGGCCAAGTCCAAGGCGCTCAAAATGCGCGAAACGTTGAGGCTCTCGCCGGCCGTCCCCAGTGCATGAGGCACTTGGTGCTGCGCCACCCATTGCCTAAACACATCAAACCCAGCGATGGGTCGAAGTTGCGTCTGCGCGACCGCCCAAAACAAGTCTTGTTTGGTTTGCAACAAGCCTCGCAGGTCCGCTTCGGACAGGCCCGAACCAAACATCGCACGCATGGACTCAGGCGTGGTGCGGCCTCGGCTCGAAGCCAAAATTTCTGGGTGGTCCGCGCCCAAGCCATGTCGCAAGCCAAAAGCACGCCATGAGTCTCGGTGCAAATCCATGGTGTCGGCAACCGTGCCATCAAGATCGAATATCAGCGCGGAATTTTGAAGAAGGGCATGCATGGCCAAAGTGTAAGGGGGCGCATCCAAGGCGTCACCTGCACGATAGCGCCTGCGCGATAGCTCGTTAGGATATGAGGCTCAAAAGGAGTACAACCACATGACGACCCCCAACACTGCCACCGGCGCGCTGCACGGCCTCACCGTGATTGATTTAACGCGGGTATTGGGCGGACCATATGCCTCGCAAATCTTGGGCGACCACGGCGCCAACGTCATCAAAATCGAGCCCCCTCAGGGCGACGAAACCCGCGACTGGGGCCCCCCGTTTCACGACTACGACGGCGACGCCGGCGCCAGCTACTACGTCGGTGTCAACCGCAACAAGCGTGCCATGGCGCTCGATCTGACGCGCCCTGAAGCGCGCGAGCTGCTGCTGCAAATGCTCGAAGGCGCCGATGTGCTGATCGACAACTTCAAACCCGGCACCCTCAAAAGCTGGGGCTTGGATTACGAGGGCGTGCTCAAGGCCCGCTTCCCCCGCCTGATCCACTGCTCTATCAGCGGCTTTGGAGCCACCGGCCCTATGGGCGGACTGCCTGGCTACGACGCCGTCTTACAAGCCATGACAGGTACCATGTCGATCAACGGCACACCCGAGTCGGGCGGCGTGCGCGCAGGCACGCCACTGATCGATATCACCACCGGGCTCAACACCACCATCGGCATCTTGCTGGCGTTGGCTGAGCGCGAAAAAAGTGGGATGGGTCAAGCCATCGACATCGCCCTCTACGACTGCGGCCTGGCCAACCTGCACCCGCACGCCGCCAACTACTTCATGTCAGGCAAGCCACCCGTGCTCATGGGCAACACGCACCCCAACATCAGCCCGTACGACAAAATGAAAACCGCCACGGTGGACATTTTTGTCTGCGTCGGCAACAACCGCGCCTTTGAGCGCTTTTGCCAAGGCTTGGGTCGCGATGACTTGCTCAAAGACGAGCGCTACGTCACCAACGCGCTGCGCGTACAACACCGCGAGCCCCTGATGCAAACCCTTCAAGAATCGCTGAACCAAGTTGACGGCGTGGCCTTTTGCGACCAAATGCTGCGCGCAGGGGTCCCTGTCGGTCCCGTCATGGACTTGCCCAGCGCCTTCAGCCACCCGCACACTGCGCATCGCCAAATGAAGATCGAGCAGGACTGGTATCAAGGCTTTGGCGTGCCCGTCAAGCTCTCTCGCACCCCAGGCGGCGTCAAGCGACTGCCGCCCGCTTTTGGTGAACACACGCACGAAGTGTTGGCTGAATACGGCTTTTCAGCCGATCAAATTCAGGCCATGATCCAACAAGGTGTGGTTTTAGACCGGAGGAAGTAACCATGGACTTAGGACTACAAGGCAAACGCGCGCTGGTGCTCGCCGGCACCAAAGGCTTGGGCGCGGGCGTCGCTCGTGCGCTCTGTGCTGAAGGCGTTGAGGTCATGATTTGCGGTCGCAGCGGCGCCAGCCAAGCGGCCAAGACATTCTCTAGCGATGCCGCCGGAGGCGGTTTGGTGCACGGCATGGACTGCGACGTGTACGACCGCGCCGCACTCGACGGACTGCTAGACGCCACGCTCGCCAAGCTAGGCGGGGTCGACATCTTGGTGCTCAACGGCGGTGGCCCACCCCCAGGACCCGCGGTGGGCACATCGGCCGACGACTGGGAGCTCTGGTTTGGTCGCATGTTTGCCAACCTGGTGCATGCGGCCAATCGATGCCTGCCGGCCATGCGCGAGCAACGCTGGGGGCGCTTGTTGACCATCGCCAGCTCAGCGGCCATTCAACCGCTCGAAAACATGGGCTTGTCCAACAGCATTCGTGCAGGGCTACTGGCGTGGAACAAAACGCTGTCGCTCGAAGTGGCCGCCGATGGCGTCACCTGCAACATGCTGTTGCCCGGGCGCATCGACACCGACCGCGTCAAAGCACTGGACCAAGCCAACGCCACACGCCTGGGCAAAACCCCAGATGAGGTGCGAGAGCAAGCCCGCTTGGGCATTCCAGCGCGCCGCTACGGCAGCGCCGAAGAGTTCGGCGCTGTGGGCGCCTTTTTGTGCTCCGAGCGCGCCTCTTACATGACAGGTAGCGCAGTCAGAGTAGACGGTGGCCTGATCAAAGCCATGTAAAGTCCACCCCGCCCAGCGGACAACCGTTGGGCGGTTTGACACCCCTGCGGGATGCGCCCGTTAGCCCACCGACCAGACCATTGGCTCGTGCGCGCGGCGGGCCGACCACCCCGCCCAGCCGGGGTGCGACACGCACTGAGGTCAACGGCTGGACCTCTCAAACGCCGGGGCACAACGTGCGCTGGTGTCGGTACAAAGATGCGAGGCAAAGTGGTCGATCGCGCCAACAAGGGTTGGGTTTGAACCCACGCAACTGCTGGGCATGGGGATATTCGGCAAGGTATATCAAGCCGAGTGCTTTGAACTTCACGAATAATAAAAAATATTTAATTAATTTTTCAATTCAAGCCAAAGTAACTGAATATGATTCATATCGGTGCGAAACACAACTGAATGTCAATCGGGGGCTACCCCTGAATTGCAGTTGGTGTGTTTCCCCGGCTCTTGTCTTGTCTTGGGGTGAGGCAAGGGCTGCGCACACTCCCCTACTACTCATTTTTGGATGAATCATGAAGAAAACGTTTGTGTTGAGTTCCATCGCCTTGGCCTTGGTGCTGAGCGCCTGTGGCAAAAAAGAAGAAACAGCAGAAGCTGCTCCCGCTGCGCCTGCGGTCACTGAGCAAGTCGCCGCACCAGCCGCTGAAGCAGCCAAAGCAGCCGCCGCTGAAGCTGCTGAAGCAGCGAAAGAAACCGCTACTGAAGCCGCTGAAGCAGCGAAAGAAGCCGCTACTGAAGCGACTGAAGCGGCCAAAGAAGGTGTGGCTGACGCGGCTGAAGCGGCCAAAGCCACTGCCTCAGGCATCGCAGATATGGTCAAAGGCGCTGTCAAGCAGTGATCAATTCGCCCGCTAGGGCTTGATGCGTGCAGCCACGGTGCCCTTGGGTCCGTGGCTGTTTTCATTGGTGAAAGCAGGCAAGCCTTGCTGCGCGCGTCGGCCCACAATCAGCTACGCCACCATTCAAGGTGTGCGCACCCCCGGTGTGCTTTGGGCCAGGGTCAAGTGGCCGTGTTGCTCTTGTGTTGACAGTCCTTGCGGGTGCAATTGGCGTAGAGCGCGAGGGCATGCTCTTGCAAACGAAAACCTCGGGCCTTGGCCACCGCGTGCTGGCGGGCTTCAATGGCTTCGTCAAAAAACTCTTCGACGTGGCCGCAATCTAGGCAAACCAAATGATCGTGGTGCTCGCCCTCGTTGATTTCGTACACCGCTTTGCCTGACTCGAAATTGCTGCGGCTCAAGATGCCCACTTGCTCAAATTGCTGCAAAACCCGATAGACGGTGGCTAGGCCAATTTCTTCTTGACCGTCCAGCAAAACGCGGTACACGTCCTCTGCACTCATGTGCCGCGTTTCGGCACGCTGAAAGGCCTCTAGTATCTTCAACCTTGGCGCGGTTGCCTTGAGCCCAATGCTTTTCAATTCGTCGATATTCGTCATGGCGTCTTTCCCAACGAGCGGCACATCTGCGGGTCACCCCTGTTCTACAATGCAATGATCATAGACCCAACCCTCTGCGGCCTGATTTGAACGTGAATATGCCCCTATCTGCCCCCCTCTCAAAAACCCTTGGCGTGGGCTTGGCGCTGTTGCTGAGCGCGTGCGCACAAGGCCCTTCTGTACAAAGCAGCGTGAGCCAATTCATCAGGCCGTACACGGCTGATGTGCTGCAAGGCAACGTGATCACCCAAGAGCGGGTCAGTTTGCTCAAGGTGGGTATGCGCCGCGCCGACGTGGCGGCTGTTTTGGGCACCCCCCTATTGAAGAGCGTTTTTCATGCCGATCGGTGGGATTACGTGTTTCGCTTTGAGCGCCAAGGCGAAGAGGTGCAGCAGCGCCACCTCAGCGTGTTCTTCAAGGGCGATCGCCTAGAGCGCTTCGAAGGCGATGAGATGCCCAAAGAAAGCGAATTCGTCCAAACCATTGCTCGCCCAGTTGCCGAAATAGACCCCGCGACGCTGCAGCCCCAAGCGCCCGAGTCAAGCCAGGCACCAGCACCCGCCGCTCAAGTCACCCCAGACGCCAGCCCCTCAGCCACCCCCCAAGCCGAGTACCCACCGCTGACCAGCGGTTCTGGCTTGATTCAGTGATGCCATTGATATGTTGAACATCGTCATCCCCGGTGCCAGTGGTCGCATGGGCAAAATGCTCATTGAAGCCGTGCTCAACGACCCCACCACCCAATTACACGCTGCCCTAGACGTGCCACAAAGCCCTGCAATAGGCCAAGACGCCACGGCATTTTTG
>CBFIFT010000122.1:0-5518 GCA_965661935.1 Burkholderiaceae bacterium
CAACTCAGCGCCTGCGCACCTCAAGGCGACTTATTTTGCTGTGATGGCCAGCTTCACGAATTTGGCACTTTCAGCCTCTCAGTTAGGCACCAAGTACTTGAATCAAACCTTCGTGATCACGCGCGAGGTCGTTGACCGATCCAGCGGCGCCGTCCAAGTGGCAGCCAACTATGACGACCTCACCTCCCTATTGGTCAGCGCCCTGGCTTTGGGGGCCTTGCTGCCCCTGTCAGCGGTTGCGCTGGCGCGTTGGAAGCGCTGGCAAAGCGTGTAAGCCGCGACAGCGGTCAACCTGACCTGAACTGCACACCGCATTTCATTTGGCACAATAGAAAGTGATTTTTTATTTCGTCAAACAAGGAGTAACACTGTGAGCAGCATTCAAACCGTCGGCATTGTGGGCGCTGGAACCATGGGCAATGGCATTGCGCAGGCCTGCGCCGTCAAAGGCATCCAAGCCGTGATGGTCGACATCAATCAGGCCGCCGTTGACAAAGGCCTGGCTACCATCGACAAAAGCCTGGACCGCTTGGTATCCAAAGAAAAGATCACCGATGCCGATAAGGCAGCGGCGTTGGCACGCATCAAAGTGAGCACCGACTACGCTGCGCTTCAGGGTGCTGATTTGGTCATTGAAGCCGCGACAGAAAACGAAGCCTTGAAGGTCAAAATCCTCCAACAGTTGGATGAGTTGCTCGATCCTCAGGTGCTGGTTGCCACCAACACCAGCTCGATTTCCATCACCAAACTGGCGGCATCGACGCGCAGAGCAGACCGCTTCATCGGCATGCATTTCTTCAACCCAGTCCCTTTGATGGCATTGGTCGAGATCATCCGGGGTCTGCAAACCAGCGACGAGACGCATGACGCCGTCAAGGCTTTGGCCGAGACTCTGGGCAAGACGCCGATCACCGTTAAGAACGCCCCAGGCTTTGTGGTCAACCGAATCTTGGTGCCCATGATCAACGAGGCCTTCTTTGTCCTGGCTGAAGGCTTGGCCTCGCCCGATGACATCGACGCTGGCATGAAGTTGGGCTGCAACCACCCGATCGGCCCACTGGCGCTGGCCGACATGATCGGCCTCGATGTGTGCCTGGCGGTGATGGACGTCTATTTTGCCGAGTTCAACGACAGCAAGTACCGCCCCTGCCCTTTGCTAAAAGAAATGGTGGCCGCCGGCTATTTGGGACGCAAAACAGGTCGCGGTGTATACCACTATTGATTGCTCTGCCCTTGATCCCAAAGGCGCTTCGGCGCCTTTTTTGTACCTTGAGCCACCACCAGAGTAGCCAGCCTCGCCTTGCCTCGCGCGTTCATGCGCTTGTGTGATTGCGCCGCTTGATCGGCTGGCGCGACAATGGTTTTTTATTTGGAGAACCGACATGCTTGATAAGCGCCAGTTTTACATCAACGGGCAATGGGTGAGCCCAGCCATCGCCAACGACCGCGTGGTCATCAACCCCAGCACCGAAGAGCCTTGTGCCGTCATCAGCTTGGGGGGCCAAGCTGACACCGATGCGGCTGTGGCCGCCGCCCATGCGGCCTTTCCCAGTTGGGCTGCAACGCCTCCCGCACAGCGGGCAGCTTTGGTGGGCAAAATCATCGAGCAGTTCAACGCCCGCGTAGAAGAGTTCGCCCAAGCCATTTCGATGGAGATGGGCGCACCCATTGACTTTGCCCGCGCGCAGCAAGCACCTGTTTTGCCTTGGCACACCAAAAACTTTTTGCGTGCATTCGACGCCATCGAATGGATCAAGCCGCTAAGCGAGCGCTCACCAACCACCGCGATCGCGCTGGAGCCCATCGGTGTGGTGGGCTTGATCACCCCATGGAACTGGCCGGTCAATCAAGTGGCTCTCAAAGCCATTCCCGCGATGCTGGCGGGGTGTACCTGTGTACTCAAGCCCTCAGAAGAGTCCCCCCTCAATGCGATGTTGTTTGCCGAGTTTTGTCACGACGCGGGTATACCTGCAGGTGTTTTCAACTTGGTCAATGGCGACGGCGCGGGCGTGGGGACCCAATTGTCCGCGCACCCGGATGTGCAAATGATTTCGTTCACAGGCTCAACGCGCGCTGGTCGGGCGATCTCGCAAGTCGCCGCCGGCAGCCTCAAACGCGTTGCACTCGAACTGGGTGGCAAAGGCGCCAACATACTGTTTGCCGACGCGGATGAAAAGGCGGTCAGCCGAGCTGTGCTGCAGATGATGAGCAACACAGGGCAATCGTGCAACGCACCCTCAAGGCTGTTGGTGGAGCGCTCGATTTACGATTCCACATTGGCTCAATTGGCTGAAGTGGCTGCCAAAGTCCAAGTCGGTCCGGCAGACCAGGCTGGCCGCCACATTGGGCCAGTGGTCAATCAGCGCCAGTGGGACCAAATTCAGGGCTACATACAAAAGGGCATCGACGAAGGCGCGCGCGTGTTGTGCGGGGGCTTGGAGCGCCCTGAACATCTGGCCAAGGGCTTCTTTGTCAAACCCACCATTTTTGTGGACGTCAAGCCGGGGATGGTGATTGAGCAAGAAGAGATTTTTGGCCCCGTGTTGTGCGTCATACCGTTCGATTCTGAAGCAGAGGCCATCGACATCGCCAACGGCACGCCATATGGTTTGACCCATTATGTGCAAACCACAGACAAAGCTCGAGCCAACCGAGTGGCCCGCGCCTTGAAGTCCGGCATGGTTGAGATGAACGGTCAACCCCGCGGACCGGGTGCGTTTTTCGGGGGCGTCAAGCAATCCGGTCGGGCGCGTGAAGGCGGCGTCTGGGGAATTGAAGAGTTTCTAGAGTCCAAAGCCATTTCGGATTACGACTTCAGCGTGGGTGAATAAACGGCTTCAGAACACCCATTGACCCGTGCAAAAAAGCCCAGCGCCTGAAGCACTGGGCTTTTTTTGTGGTGCTTCAATCGGACTTGCTCACCAGCTCTAAGTGCTCGACGATGGGCGGCTGCTTGAAATAAGGGCCCACAATTGAGCGCCACTCGGTGAATGCCTCCGAGCCGCGAAAGGCGACGGTGTGGTCTTCGAGCGCTTCCCAATAAATCATCAATACATAGCGGCCCGGCGACTCGATGCTGCGGTTGACTTTGTATCCCCTAAAGCCTTTGGCCTGTGCAATGGCGGTTGCCACACCGCGTTGTATGGCTTGCTCGAACTCTGCAGCTTGTGCGGGGTCGATGGCGATGTCTGCGTGCTCCAAAATCATCTTGAACTCCTTGTTGATGGGCGAATGATAACGGGCAGGGGCAGGTGACGAGTCCGTACCAACCCATGGCGCACAAGCGCGCTACCATAGCGATATGAATGCATTTGATTTTGATCTATTGGTAATTGGTGGTGGCAGCGGCGGCGTGCGCGCAGCCCGCATGGCAGCGGCGCGCGGTGCTCGGGTTGCAATCGCTGAGGCATTGGGTGTGGATGGTCTAGGCGGCACATGTGTCAACGTGGGCTGTATACCCAAAAAACTGTACAGCTATGCAGCGCATTACCGCGAAGCTTTCGAAGAGTCGCACGGCTTTGGCTGGGAGGGTGAGGCACCCAAACTGAACTGGGGATACCTCAAGTCTCAACGCGCGGCAGAGATCAGCCGGCTCAACACCGTTTACGACAACATGCTCAAACAATCAGGCGTGACCCTGCTCAATGGCTTTGCACAGCTGTGCGACGCACACGTGGCGCGTTTGTCCGAGGTGCACGCTGATGGCTCGGCCGGACACCGAGACATCAGTGCAAAGTCCATTTTGCTCGCGCCAGGTGGTCAACCCTTTGTGCCGCATTTCAAGGGTCGCGAGCACGTGATCACTTCCGATGATGTGTTTGACTTGCCCGAGTTCCCTCAGCGCCTGTTGGTTGTCGGCGGCGGCTACATTGCGTCAGAATTTGCGTCGATCTTCAATGGCATGGGCGCGCGCGTCACACAAGTCTATAGAGGCGAGCAAATCTTGCGCGGATTTGATGATGAGATCAGGCATTTTGTTGCGCAAGAAATGAGCAAAGCAGGGGTAGACCTGAGGCTGCAGTCTGACGTGATTGCGGTCAAGCGCACATCCGAGGGCTTGCACGTCGAGCTTGCCGGCAATCAAGAGTTGGTTGTCGATGCCGTTTTGTATGCCACGGGGCGCGTACCCAATACCCAAGATTTAGGGCTCGATGTCGTTGGCGTGGCGCAGGCCAGCGGCGGGGCCATTGCCGTGAATGAGCAGTTTCAGACCAATGTCCCACACATTTATGCGGTTGGTGACGCGATCAACCGGGTGCAACTCACCCCTGTTGCGCTGGCTGAGGCCATGGTGGTGGTGGACCACTTGTATGGCGCTGAAGCCGGTCGCGCTGCACGCCAAATCAGCTACGACGACATCCCCACGGCGGTTTTTACCCACCCCAACATCGGCACGGTTGGGCTCAGTGAAGCCCAAGCCCGCGAGCGTTTTTCTTCGATCGCGGTTTACCGAAGCGAATTTCGTGCGCTCAAGCACACGCTATCTGGCAGCAGCGAACGCACGCTGATGAAGCTCATCGTTGACAGTGCGAGCGACCGAGTGGTGGGCCTACACATGGTAGGCGCCGAGGCCGGTGAGATCGTGCAGGGTTTTGCCGTGGCCCTGAAGTGCGGTGCCACCAAGGCCCACTTTGACGCCACCATTGGCATCCACCCAACGGCAGCCGAAGAATTTGTCACGATGCGGGTGGCAGCATCCACATGAGCCCACAGCAACACCACAGCGCAGATGCTGCACTGGCAGCGGTTGCGGGCATTTACGACCAATCGGTGCAGGTTTTGCGCGAAGGATTGCAAGCCTTCGTTCAGTCCACCGAAGTCGCAGAACACCCCGATCGTGTCCGGGCCTTCTACCCATACGTTCGCTTGGTGACGACGAGTGTGGCCCCGGCGCACTTAGGCAATAAAAGTGTGTCGTATGGTTTTGTCAGCGGGGCCGGGGTGTTTCAAACCACTTTGACACGCCCCGATTTGTTTGCCGACTACTTCCGCACGCAGTTTGAGTTGCTGTTGCAAAACCACGGGGTCGCCTTGGAGGTGGGTGTCAGCGATACCCCCATCCCCGTGCACTTTTCGCTGGCTGAAAATGACCATATCGAAGGGCAGTTGAGCGACCAGCATCGACAGCGCTTGGGCGACGTGTTTGATTTGCCCGACCTCACAGCAGTGGACGATGTGATTGCCAACGGCGATATTGAGCTGTGGGGAGAAGATGAGCGACCACTGTCGCTGTTCACGGCGCCTCGAGTGGACTATTCTCTGCACCGACTGCGCCACTACACAGGCACATCACCCGGGGCATTTCAAAACTTTTTGTTGCTGACCAACTACCAGTTTTACATCGATGGCTTTGTGGCCCTTGGACACACAGAGATGGCCAACCCAGACAGCGAATACATTGCGCTGATTGAACCTGGCAATGTGGTGACCTTCCGCCAAGGCCTCGACCCAGACGACAAGCAAATCGTGTTGGATGCGGTGCTGGGACACCCTGGTGTGGCGCCGGAGCGTTTGCCCC
>CBFIFT010000123.1:0-5498 GCA_965661935.1 Burkholderiaceae bacterium
TGGGCAACATTTGCCGCAGTCCAACTGCAGAGGGTGTGTTTCGACACATGGCGCAAGCGCGCGGCCTATCCGACGCCTTTGAGATCGACTCTGCGGGCACGCATGACTACCACGTGGACCACGCCCCCGACCCCCGCGCGCAAGCCCACGCCAAGGCCAAAGGCTATGACATCAGTGGCTTGCGATCGCGCTTGATCACCGAAGCCGATTTTCAGCATTTTGATCGCGTGCTGGTGATGGATGACCACAACTGGAAGCACTTGCATGAGATGGCACCCGTCGAAGAGCGTTTCAAGATTCACCGGTTGACCGAGTACTGTGTGCGCATGAAAGCACTCAACGTGCCAGACCCTTACTACGGCGGCGACGCGGGGTTCGAGCGTGCCATGTCCATCATTGAAGATGGTTGCCAAGGCCTGCTCGATGACTTGGCGCCCGCCCCTCAAAACAACTGATTGCCACAGATGCCCCTGAGCCCGTCACAAGCCCCCCGTACCGTTTTGCAAGACAACGGTGTTTTAGAAGTCACCGTCCATGGTTTGGGGGCTCTCAACATCGTGGGCTCGCCTGAGTTGTTGGCCCTGCGCGATGCGGTGGCGGCATGGGCAGATCACCCCGATGTCAAGGTGCTCGTCTTGCGCGGGCAAGGTGACAAGGCGCTGATTGGCGGCGCCAACATCCACGAAATGGTGCAACTCAAGGGCACCAAGGCCGAGCGGTTTATTGAAACCCTTCGCGATGTCTGTGAGGTGTTTCGACGCTTTCCTGCTCCTGTCATCGCGCGCATGCCGGGGTGGTGCTTGGGTGGCGGCTTAGAGGTGGCCATGGCGTGTGACATTCGTGTGGCAGCCAGCGACGCTCAGTTCGGCATGCCCGAGGTCAAGGTGGGCATCCCTTCGGTCATCCATGCCGCTTGCTTGCCTCGACTGGTGGGTCAGGCCCGAGCACGTTGGCTGCTGCTCACTGGTGAGCACATCGATGCCCAGACCGCATTGGCTTGGGGTTTGATTGATCGCGCCGTGCCTTTGGCCGAACTCGATGCAGAGGTGCAACGCGTGGCCGACGGCATGGCAGCGATGGGCACAGCGGTGTTGCGCCAGCAAAAGCGGTTGCTGCGCGAATGGGAAGACCAAGGCCTCGATGTCTCGATCAACAACAGCGTGCGCGAGTTCGGAGCGGCCTTTGAGACGGGTGAGCCGCAGGCTTACATGAACGCTTTTTTGAGTCGCCGCTGAGCGACTCTGGCTTGGGCAAGTGCTGCGGTCTGTTTAGGCCGCAGGCCCAAGCCCTATGCCTTAAACCAAACAAACACCATCGACGCCGCCGCGCTGAGGCACCACATCCCACAGGGGCGCCAGCGGTGCCACGTCATGCGGTGTCATGGGGTCTTGGGGCAGCAGGCGGTGGACCAGCACGCATTGCGCCAACACCATGCGCGCTGGGGTTTGGGTTTGGTGCGCTTCCCACCCCATGGCGATGGCGCTGGTGAGATGGTAGAGCGCGCCGGCAACCCGGCGGGCTTGGGCTTCGTCTTTGTCATCGGCGCACTGTTGCGCCAAAGCAATCGCTTTGTCGAGCACGGTGTCAATGTGCTGGCGCACCGAGGCGTGCCATGGGGTTTGCGTCAGCAACTCGTCCATGTGCGCGCGCCATACGGGCAGAGCACCTTCACGCTGAATGGCGCGCAAGACGTCGAGTGCCACGATGTTGCTGGTGCCTTCCCAGATCGAGCCAAGGTGGGCGTCGCGCAGCACGCGCGCATCTGACCACTCTTCGATGTAGCCGCAGCCACCTCTGACTTCCATGGCATCACCTGCGACCGAGCGCGCATCGCGCGTGGCGCGGTATTTGATCAAGGGCGTGAGCAAGCGGGTCAGAGCATAGGCACCGTCAACGCCCTTGTCGGATCGGTACAAGGCTTGCGCGGTCTGCAACATCATGGTGCGAGCTTGCTCAGCGCGCATCATCATCTTGCTGAGTTGTACTTGCATGAGCGGCATCTCGATCAAGGCCTTGCCAAATGCGCGTCGGTGGCGAGCGATGTACATGGCCTCGCCCACAGCCCGGCGCATCAGGCCCGCCGCCCGCATACCGTTGGATAGACGCGAGTTGTTGACCATGTCGGCCATTTGCACAAAGCCACGCCCACGCTCGCCCACCAACCATGCCTGTGCGCCCTCTAGGGTGATCTCGCCGCTGGCCATAGATCGACTGCCGAGCTTGTCCTTGAGCCGCACGATGCGGTAAGTGTTGGCTTGGCCGTCGGGCAAGGTGCGTGGCAGCAAAAACAGGCTGACGCCTCGCATACCCGGTGGGTCGCCTTCGACGCGCGCCAAGACCATGGCCAAGCCCGCGTCCGGGTTGGAGCAAAACCACTTGTCGCCAGACAGACGATAGACACCTGGCCCACACTCGGGGGCTTCGCGGGCCAGGGTTTGTGTGGCGGCCACATCCGAGCCTGCGCCTTGCTCGGTCATGAACATTGCGCCTTGGGTCAAGGCTTGTAGGTCTTGGCTGGTGAGGCCTTCGATGTAGCGCTCGACCAATTCGGGGGCGCCAAATTTGCGCAGCGTCCGCGTGAGCGAGTCGGTCATCGAAAGCGGGCAACACAGTCCGAATTCGGCTTGTACCAACAAGTAAGTGAGGCAGTACTTCACAGCCGGGGGCAGGGGCTCTGGCCAGCCAAGCACACCGCCGCGGTGGGACATCGCGGCCAACCCATAGTCGCCAAAAGCGACTTGTTCGATGGCCTTGTAATCGGGGTGCTTGTGAATGCGCTGGGCGTTCAACCCTTGGCGGGTGCGTGTTTGTAGCGTGGGCACAGCGCGGTCTGCACTCAGGGCCCAAGTGTCGATTTCGCCGCCGACGCGTTGACCCAGCGCATGCATGTGGGGCTCAATGTGTTGGGCCAGCGCAGGCTCTAGGTACAGGTGCAGCAGTGACGAAAACTGAGGGTCATCGGTGTAAGCATTCACACCATGTCGGTCGGGGATGTCTGGGTTGACGGCGGTGTTGGTGATAGAAAAACTAGGATTCGGTGTGTTCATGGCGTGGCCTCCTGGTTGGCGTCGTGCCTGTTGCCACACTGTCAGCGGGCAAGAGGTCGGTTGGCTCATTGGATCGTGTGGTGCGTCATGGCGTTGACGCTTGGTGCGTCGGGGGTAAGTGCAAGGCCTTGATGGTCCAAAACGGGATCATGCCGCACAGGGCAAAAGCGATGGCCATCGCAAATGATGCCGTGTAACCACCGGTGTAATCGTGCAGCCAGCCCGAGGCGTAGGAGCCAATGGCGCCGCCAATGCCCAAGCCCGTGGTCATGGCTCCATAGATGCCGCTGAAGCCTTTGCCGCCGAACAACCTCGCAGCCAAGGTGGCCACCATCGGGCCACGTGCACCTTGGTTGCTGCCAAAGAAAAAGACAAAGCCATACACCCACAACAAGGCGGGCTCGTTGGCCACTGCCATCAGGCTGAGAATGCCTAGGATGGTGAAGGTGTAAGACACCGTGGCAGTGGCGCGCTCGCCGATGCGCCGGCCCAGCCAGCCCATACTGAGCATGCCCACCACCGACAAAGTGCCAGTGGCGCCGTAAGCCGTGGCGGCCGTCAGAGGCGCAATACCTGCCTCCACCAAGTAGGCCACGCATTGCGGCACCACCGCATAAACGCAGGCGGTGGTGAATGCGAACACGCTGAAAAGCCCCCAAAAGGCGGGCTGATTCAAAACGTTCAACAAATTCCAATGTTCGGTGCTGTCTGAGTTGTTGGACTGGCGCTTGACGACCACCGCGTGCGGTGCGCCACGGCTCATGCGCTGCATGGGCAAGACAAAGGCGAACAAAGGAACAAACAGCCACATCAGTGCGGCCAGGCTCAGGTAGCCGCCCTTCCAGCCCCATTCGTTGACCACCCATTGGACGGCTGGAACCAGTGCGAGCATGCCCACACCCATACCGGCATACACAGCGCTCATGACGCTAGATAGCTCGCGCTGAAACCACCGCGAAATCAATGCCGACGCAGTGACCATGCCCAAGCAAGCCATGCCAATGCCAGAGCTCAAGCCAACCAGCAAGTAAAACTGCCACAGGTTTTGCATGAAGGCCGCTAAGCCAAAACCTGTGCCCAGCGCAATGGTGCCAATCAGCCACGTGACTTTGAGCCCAAGCCGATCGAACACCATGCCGACAAACGGCGAGGCCAGGCCATAGCTGATCATGTAAATCGCGTAGCCCAGAGTTAAGTCGGCGCGACTCCAGCCAAAGGATTCGCTCAGTGGCAACACGAAAACTGCGAACGCATCGATGAGCCCACGCGCCAACGCATTCATCACCAATGCCAGCGCAGCCACGCCCAAAGCGAAGCGTTGGAATTCACTGACAGAAGTGGGCAGGGGATGTGCAGACATAAAAAAAGGCTCGATGAAGTATCACCGAGCCTTTTGCGAGAGGCTGTCGCCTGCGTCATGGGCACGCAGGCCGAGCGTCAGATCTACGAGGCGGCCATCAAGTCGGGCAGCCAGGTGATGATCTCGGGGAAAGCCAAGAACAAGGCCACGGTGATGACGTCAGCGACGAAAAACGGTGCCACCCCTCGAAACACCTGGGCGGTCGAGATATCCGGTCGGACCGCAGACACCACGAAACAGTTGAGTCCAATGGGTGGTGTGATCAGGCAAACCTCAGCCATTTTCACCACGATGATGCCAAACCAAATGGAGTCATAGCCCAACGCCATGACAGCTGGGTAGACCACTGGCAGCGTCAGCAACAGCATGCCAATGGCGTCCATGAACATACCCAGTATCGCGTAGGCCAGCAAGATACCGATCATGATGACGATGGGCGGGTAAGGCAGTGAAGTGACCCAGTTGGTGAAGTGCTCGGGCAAGCCGGTGAAGCCCAAGAAGCGCACAAAGCACAAAACACCCCAGATCAGCGAGAAGATCATCACCGTCATCTTGGACGTTTCGAGCAAGGCCTCTTTGAGGCTGGCCAAACGCATGCCACGCTGCAGAGCCATCACGAACACCACGAATGCACCCAAGGCGCCTGCCTCGGTTGGGGTGGCCCAACCGTTGTAGACCGCTGAGAAGATGATGATGACCACCAAAAACACAGGGGAGGCACCTGGCAAAGAGGCAAAGCGCTCGGACCACGAGTAACCCGTGATGGGGCGGCCCAACTCAGGCTTCACCTTGCATATCATCACGATCAAGACCGCGTAAATGATGGCGGACACGATGCCTGGCAAGAAGCCTGCAATCAGCAGTTTGCCGACTGACTCTTCTACGATGATGGCGTAGATCACCAAGATGGCACTGGGCGGAATCAAGCTGGCCAAGGTGCCGCCCGCGGCCACCACACCCGCAGCCAAGGTGCGACTGTAGCCGTACTTGAGCATGTCTGGTATGGCCACTCGCGCAAACACGGCTGCGGTGGCGGTGCTGGCTCCGGAGACGGCGGCAAACGCGGCTGTGGCGAACACCGTCGCAACTGC
>CBFIFT010000124.1:0-5483 GCA_965661935.1 Burkholderiaceae bacterium
CAAGTTATTTGAAAAGACACTTTTTAGTGAGTTGGGTGAGGGCGAGCCAGTTCGCGTCGTGGCCTGCGACAACGAAGAGCACGAAGCCGAGCGCGTTGTTGCTCGCATCCAGGCATTGCGCGGAACCAGTCAGCACCGAGCCTTCAAGGATTTTGCAGTGCTTTACCGCGCCAACCACCAGGCGCGCGTTTTTGAGCAAGCGCTGCGCAAGGCTCAAATTCCGTACAAGGTCTCAGGTGGTCAAAGCTTTTTTGAGCGCGCAGAGATCAAAGACATTTGCGCATGGTTGCGCTTGATGTCTAACAACGACGATGATCCGGCTTTTTTGCGCGCGGTCACCACGCCAAAACGAGGCATTGGACATCAGACTTTGGCTCAATTGGGAGCCTATGCCGGCTCGCACAAAATGAGCATGTTTGATGCGCTTTTCAGCCATTCGATTGAGCATGCGGTATCCGGTCGCGGCTTGGGCTCTTTGCTCGAGTTCGGGCGCTTTGTGAACGACACAGAGTTCAACGCGCGCTCTGTCATGGGTGCAGAGAACGCTCAGTTATTCCTGCGCGACTGGTTAAAAGACCTCGGGTACGAACGCTACTTGTTCGACCAAGAGGACAACGAAAAGGTTGCCGCCAATCGGTGGAAGAATGTTTGTGAGTTCTGTGACTGGGTGGCCGCGCGTTGTGGTGGGCAGCAAGACGACACAGCTGGCGTGGTGACACAGAGCGCAAGCAAATCGCTGATCGATGTGGTGCAATCCGTCGCTCTGCTTTCATCCTTGAGTACCGAAGAAAAGGATGACGACCTGGTGACGCTATCCACTTTGCATGCGGCCAAAGGTCTAGAGTGGCCACATACTTGCATGGTCGGAGTCAACGAGGGGCTTTTACCCTTCCGCTCAGATGTAGACGATGATTCCCCGCCCGAGGCACAAGCGCTTCGTATCCAAGAAGAACGCCGTTTGATGTACGTAGGCATCACCCGAGCACAACGCACGTTAAGTGTCAGTTGGCTTAAGCGGCGCAAAAAAGGACGTGAATACATCACAGGCAAGCCCAGCCGCTTCATCGATGAAATGGCGCTAAACCAAGCCACGGTACGCGAAGACCCTCGCGAAAAATTGCGCGCGCTCAGAGAGCAGTTCGCTAAACGCGCCAGTGACGAAGCCGGGGAATCTGCGAGTCAGCTATCGCAATGACCTTAAGCAGCCCACAAGGCGCAGGCCTCTTGGATCGACATACCTGTCCTCGCGCCGTAGGCTGACGCGACGTGATTAACGCGTGTCAGCACCCCATGTTTCCATGCGTCCTCTGCATCACCAATGCACGCGCTGTCGTGGCTATAGGCCATGGCTGCAATGTTGTGTTCTGCTAACAGCGCAAGTGCGACGACGCCAGCATCTTGTTTGCCAATACCGGCGTCGTTAAAAGCCACCACGTGAGCCCGTTGGTCACAAGCCAATACAAAATTGGCAGCTGTGACCCCTCCGTGCGATCCAGTGATCACACAACAAGCCGACTCTGTATTTGAAATGGCCGAGATCGAATCGAGTAGACGCAGTTGCACAAGCACCTCACATTCAGACACAAAAAAGCCCGCCTAATAAGCGGGCTTTTTGCCACTATCATGTGGTTGCGCGGGCAAGATTTGAACTTGCGACCTTTGGGTTATGAGCCCAACGAGCTACCAGACTGCTCCACCGCGCGCCAAGTCTTCTATTCTAGCACTTATTCAGCGGCGGAATCATCTTGCGCTTCAGTTTCTTCAGCGCGATCCACCAATTCAACGAATGCCATAGGCGCATTGTCACCAACGCGGAAACCCATTTTCAAGATGCGTGTGTATCCACCTGGACGTGCCGCAAAGCGGGGGCCAAGTTCGTTGAACAACTTGGTGACCACATCGCGATCGCGCAAGCGATCAAATGCCAATCGGCGATTCGCGACACTGTCTTTTTTTGCCAAAGTGATCATTGGCTCCACCACTTTGCGCAACGTTTTGGCCTTTGGCAAGGTGGTTTTGATCGCCTCGTGCGTCAACAACGAATTCATCATGTTGCGCAGCATGGCTTGCCGGTGTGAAGATGTCCGATTGAGTTTACGTAAACCGTGTCCGTGTCGCATGTTGCTTTACCTTTCTGTGTTTTGCCTGCAGCCGTATCAGGTACTGCAGGGTTGCGATTTGACTGATTGAGCAGTCGCTTAACCGATCAATGCTTGTCCAAGCCAACAGGTGGCCAGTTGTCAAGTTTCATACCCAAAGTCAGGCCGCGTGAGGCCAAGACTTCCTTGATTTCATTCAATGACTTGCGACCCAGGTTAGGTGTCTTCAGCAGCTCATTCTCAGTGCGCTGAATCAAGTCGCCGATGTAATAAATATTTTCTGCCTTCAGGCAATTCGCTGAACGCACCGTGAGCTCGAGCTCGTCTACCGGACGCAACAAAATAGGATCGAATGGCTCGCCGTCTGAACCGCCGGATGGCGCGCCCATAACGCCTTCAACGCCGCCTTCGAGCTGTGCAAATGCGGCCAACTGATCCATCAAAATCTTGCTGGACGAACGCACGGCCTCTTCAGGACCAATCGAGCCATTGGTTTCGATTTCGAGAACCAATTTATCCAAATCGGTACGCTGCTCAACACGAGCGCTTTCAACCGTGTAGCTCACACGTCGCACTGGAGAGAAAGAGGCATCAAGCACAATGCGACCAATGGAACGCATGTGATCATCCATATTTCGCACGTTGCCCGGAACGTAGCCGCGGCCTTTTTCGACCTTGATTTGCATGTCAAGCTTCGCACCCGCACCCATGGTCGCGATGACATGGTCAGGGTTGACGATCTCAACGTCATGGGGCGTCTGGATGTCAGCTGCCGTGACAACGCCTTCGCCTTCTTTGCGCAAGCTCAGCGTAACTTCGTCACGGTTTTGCAATTTAAAAACGACGCCTTTGAGGTTGAGCAACAAGCCGACAACGTCCTCTTGAACACCTTCGATCGACGAGTACTCGTGCAAAACACCCGCAATCACCACCTCGGTAGGCGCGTGTCCAACCATCGACGACAACAGCACGCGACGCAGGGCGTTACCCAGCGTGTGGCCATATCCGCGCTCAAAGGGCTCAAGCGTAACTTTTGCTTTGTTGTCGCTGATCGCTTCAACGCTGATGCTTTTGGGTTTCAACAATGGATTCAACATATAACTTCCTTCAATGCCCTCGGCTCGTTACACCGATAAGGCCGACGAAGCACACCCCGAGGCGCACGGCCTCGGTAACGAATGCGCGATTAACGTGAATACAATTCGACAATCAAGTTTTCGTTGATGTCTGAACCAAATTCATCGCGATCTGGGGTCTTCTTGAACACGCCCTCAGCTTTGTCTGCGGCCACTTCCACCCAAGATGGGAAACCGTGCTGTTTGGCTAACTCGATGGCCTCAAGCACGCGGGCTTGCTTCTTAGACTTTTCACGCACTGCCACCGCGTCACCAGCCTTGACTGAGTACGAGGGGATGTTGACCGACTTGCCGTTGACTTCGATACCACGGTGCGACACCAACTGGCGTGCTTCAGCACGCGTTGAAGCCAAACCCATGCGGAATACAACGTTGTCAAGACGTGACTCAAGCAGCATCAGGAGGTTTTCACCCGTGTTGCCACGGCGGCGGTCAGCCTCTGCAAAGTAACGGCGGAACTGACGCTCCAAAACGCCATACATGCGCTTGACCTTTTGTTTTTCACGCAATTGCAAGCCATAGTCAGACGTACGGGCACCTGAAGTGCGACCGTGTTGGCCAGGCTTGCTGTCGAATTTTGCTTTGTCTGCGATCGAGCGGCGCGCGCTCTTGAGAAGCAGATCGGTGCCTTCACGGCGAGAGAGTTTGGCCTTAGGGCCTAAGTAACGTGCCACGTTCTTTCCTTATATTTGCTGCTGCGACCGAAGATCGCAGGAGCCGAGCGCACGAGCGCTGCGGCGGTGGTCTTAAACGAAAAAAGATGCCGTGGCTAGCGCGGCATCTCGTGCAGAGTCTGCATTTGACCCCAGAGGATCAGATGCGACGACGCTTGGGTGGACGGCAGCCGTTGTGGGGAACGGGCGTCACGTCCGAAATCTGAGTGATGCGAATGCCCAGTGCACCCAATGCACGCACTGAACTTTCACGACCAGGGCCTGGGCCCTTGATTTCCACTTCAAGGTTCTTGATGCCTTGCTCAATGGCAGCGCGACCGGCAACTTCTGAAGCCACCTGTGCGGCAAAAGGCGTCGACTTGCGTGAGCCCTTGAAGCCTTGACCACCTGAAGAAGCCCATGACAAAGCGTTGCCTTGGCGATCAGTGATGGTGATGATCGTGTTGTTGAATGAAGCGTGTACGTGGGCGATACCGTCCGAAATATTCTTGCGGACTTTTTTGCGTACGCGCGCTGCGGCGTTGGATGACTTGGCCATGTGTCTACTTTCCGTTCGAAATTACTTCTTCAGCGCCTGAGCCGCACGACGGGGCCCCTTGCGAGTACGAGCATTGGTTTGGGTGCGCTGACCGCGCACAGGCAGCCCACGGCGGTGGCGGAAACCACGGTATGAACCAATGTCCATCAAACGCTTGATGTTCATCGTCACTTCACGACGCAAGTCACCTTCGATGGTGAAGCGACCAACGGCTTCACGCAACTTCTCCAAGTCACTGTCGTCGAGGTCTTTGATCTTCTTGGAATAGTCGATACCACATGCTTGGCAAATGTGACGCGAGCGCGTGCGCCCAATACCGAAAATTGAAGTCAAGCCGATTTCTGTGTGCTTGTGCGGGGGGATGTTGATACCAGCAATACGTGCCATGGTGTTCCTCTAGTAGTCTGATCAGCCTTGACGCTGCTTGTGGCGGGGATCTGTGCAGATCACGCGCACAACACCGTGGCGGCGAATGATTTTACAGTTGCGGCACATTTTTTTAACCGAAGCCGAAACTCTCATGCTGTTCTCCTAAAACGAACTCGTTTGGCGCCTGGACGCCGAAATAATTTGAACCTACAGTCTCTGGGTTAACGACCCAGCGACCCCTTGAAATTGGCCTTTTTCAGCAGTGAATCATATTGCTGAGACATCATGTAGTTTTGCACTTGGGACATGAAGTCCATGGTCACAACCACAATGATCAACAACGACGTGCCACCAAAATAAAACGGCACGTTGTACTTGAGAATCAAAAACTCGGGCAACAAACACACGAATGTGATGTAGATCGCACCAATCAAAGTCAAACGAGCCAAAATCTTGTCGATATACCGAGCCGTTTGATCGCCTGGACGAATACCCGGAACAAATGCGCCACTTTTCTTCAGGTTGTCTGCCGTTTCACGGCTGTTGAAGACGAGGGCGGTATAAAAGAAACAAAAGAAAACGATCGCGGTGGCATAGAACGCCACATAAATAGGCTGTCCAGGTGACAAAGCTGCAGCCAAATCTCGCAGCCACAATGTTGACTCAC
>CBFIFT010000125.1:0-5455 GCA_965661935.1 Burkholderiaceae bacterium
CATGTCCAAGCGAGAAACCGTGAAACCCGTCAATCCGGCCTTGGGCTTAGAGCCGCGCCCCGTGGCGCCCTCATCGCGGATTTCGCCGCCTGCGCCCGTGGCTGCGCCTGAAAACGGGCTGATCGCCGTGGGGTGGTTGTGGGTTTCGACTTTCATCAACACGTGTTGCAGCACGTCTTGGCGTCGATACGTTTGAGCGCTGGCCGCGCCGCTCGCACTGAAGCGCTGAACGCGGTGGCCCTGCATAATCGCGGCGTTGTCTGAGTAGGCCACCACGGTGTGCTCTGGGTGTGTCCGGTGGCTGTGGCGAATCATGCCAAACAGAGAGTCCGCCTGCGCCTGGCCATCGATCACAAAGTCCGCGTTGAAGATTTTGTGCCTGCAATGCTCACTGTTGGCCTGTGCAAACATCATCAACTCGACATCGGTGGGGTCGCGCTGCAGCTTCACAAATGCGTCTTGCAGGTAGTCGATTTCGTCGGCAGCCAACGCCAAGCCAAAGCGCACATTGGCATCTTCTAACGCATGGCGCCCTTGTGCCAGCACGGGTACGTGCTCGAGCGGCTCAGCCCGCATCGATTGAAACAAGGCTGCGGCCTGATCGCGCGCGAGCAGCACAGACTCGGTCATGCGGTCGTGCAACAACTGACGCAACCCATCGAGTTGTTCAGCGCTCCAGGGGGATGGCCTTTTGCGCTCAAAGCGCCACTCCACAAGCCGCTCAACCCGAGTCAGCTGAATGCCGCAGTTGTGGGCAATGTCGGTCGCCTTAGACGCCCATGGCGAAATGGTGCCCAGACGTGGCACCACCCAAAGCGCGTCACCGCCTTGTGGGCCGGCATAGCCCTCACCCGTTGTCAAGAGCCGCGCCAAGTTGGCCTCGTGCTCGGGCACCACATCGGCCAAGTAGACGTAGCGCGCGCCGATGGCCTTGATTTGCGGATCCACCGCTTGCACCAGCGGCAGCAATCGGGCTTGTTTGAATCCAGAAAGAGCGTTGCCGCCGTCAAAAAAACACAGGTTTGGGGTCACAGTGGGTGGCCTTGGTGGGTTAAATCGGTGACATAACGCACCCTGATTGGGGTGCACACGCAATTTTAGCGGGGGCTAGGGTGGCCATTGCATACAAGCCCACGCGCTGACATGCCTCGCAGACACCCCATACACCCCAGACCCACCGTGAATTTGCCTAAACCGCAAAAGGTGTTGATCTAGGGTGGGATAATCGGGCCCATGAACATCACCTATAAATCTGCCTCCGATATCGCGGCCATGCGCATCGCTGGGCGCCTCACTGCCGAGGTGCTGGACTACATCACACCGTTTGTTGTGGCTGGGGTCACGACCGACGAGCTAGATCGCCTCTGCCACGACTACATCGTCAACGTACAAAACGCCATTCCCGCACCGCTCAACTACGCGCCCAGTGGGCATGACCCCTACCCCAAGTCGATTTGCACCTCGATCAACCAGCAGGTTTGTCACGGCATTCCCAGCGACAAAGTTCTGAAAAAAGGCGACATCGTCAACATTGACGTCACCGTCATCAAAGACGGCTGGCATGGTGACAGCAGCCGAATGTTCATCGTGGGCGAAGGCTCAATTGCAGCCAAGCGGCTGTGCCAAATCACGTACGAGGCCATGTGGAAGGGCATCGCCATGGTCAAGCCGGGCATCCACTTGGGTGACATCGGCCACGCCATTCAGCGCTTTGCAGAAGCCAGCGGCTACTCAGTGGTGCGTGAATTTTGCGGCCACGGTATTGGCCGCGGCTTTCACGAGGACCCACAAGTCTTGCACTACGGCCGCCCCGGCACCGGTGTGGCCTTGGTGCCCGGCATGGTCTTCACCATTGAGCCCATGATCAACGCAGGTAAAAAAGACATCAAAGAGGCCGGCGACGGCTGGACCATCGTGACGCGCGACCGCTCTTTGTCCGCGCAGTGGGAACACACCATCGCGGTCACCGAAACGGGCTACGAGGTATTAACCGTCTCAGAAGGCACGCCGGCCGCACCCGACTTTGTGAAGCCCAGCGCCTGAAGCGACCGTTATGCAAGCAACCCTTTTGGCCCTCAAGCAACAGCATGCGCAGGCCAAGGCCCGCTTGCTAGAGCCCTTGCTGCAGCCACAGTTCAAGCCTCGCAGCATTGGGGCTTTGCTCAAGGCCCACGCCGAGCTCACAGACGAAACGCTTCGCGCACTGTGGAAACACATTGGCGTACCCCCAGACCACGCGCTCATCGCGGTGGGCGGCTTTGGGCGTGGCGAGTTGTTTCCGTACTCGGACATTGACGTTTTGGTGCTGCAACCCGAAGACGAGCAACTGCGCGCGCAAGGCCAACCCAAAGTCGAGGCTTTCATCACCGCGTGCTGGGACTTAGGGCTTGAGATCGGCTCGTCTGTGCGCACCCTGAGCGATTGCTCAGCCGAGGCTGCCAGCGACATCACGGTGCAAACCGCATTGCTCGAGTCGCGGTCAATTTGTGGCACCCAAGCCGCGCTGCGCGCTTTACACGCATCTGTGTACGAGGCTTTGGATTCGCGGGCGTTCTTGCAGCGCAAAACCCAAGAGATGCGTCAGCGGCACCAAAAGTTCGATAACTCGCCCTACGCCTTAGAGCCCAACTGCAAAGAGTCGCCCGGCGGACTCAGAGACCTGCACGTGCTGCTGTGGGTAGCAAGAGGCGCACGGCTCGGAAGCTCTTGGCGTTCGCTCTATCAAAACGGCATCATCACCGCGTTCGAGCTCAAGCAAATCAAGGCCAACGAGGCTTTGCTTAACTTGGTCAGGGCCCGGGTGCACATGGCTGCGCGCCGGCGCGAAGATCGCTTGGTGTTTGACGTGCAAAGCACGGTGGCGGATATGTTTGGCCTGAAGGCCACGGGCGACGAGGCACGCAAGGCAAGGCGTGCCAGTGAATTTTTGATGAAGCGCTACTACTGGGCTGCCAAGGCCGTCACCCAGCTGCGGCAAATCATTTTGCTCAACGTCTCCGACCACGTCGATGCAGCACGCGGCATTGCACCCGCACCTCTGCGCCCGATCAATGAGCGGTTCTTTGACAAACAAGGCTTGATTGAAGTCGCCGACGATGACTTGTACCTGCGCCACCCGCAAGCCATCTTAGAGACGTTCAACATTTACCAAACCGAGGTCTCTATCACCGGGTTTTCCGCGCGCACATTGCGCGCTTTGTATGCGGCACGCCCCATCATGAACGCGGCATTTCGCGCCGACCCTGCCAATCGCGCCATGTTCATGCGCATTTTGCAAACCCCAGAGGGCATCACACACGCGATGCGTTTGATGAACCAAACCTCTGTCTTGGGGCGCTATCTGTGGGCGTTTCGCGGCATTGTCGGCCAGATGCAGCACGACCTGTTTCATGTCTACACCGTCGACTTGCACATCTTGATGGTGCTGCGCAACATTCGGCGCTTCTTCATTGCAGACCATGCGCACGAGTACCCGTTGTGCGCTCAGCTGGCGAGCGAATGGGACAAGCCATGGGTGCTGTACGTGGCGGCCCTCTACCACGACATCGCCAAAGGGCGTGGCGGCGATCACTCGGTGCTGGGCGCCAAAGAGGTGAAGCAATTTTGCAAAAACCACGGTGTCGAAGCGGCCGACCAAAAGCTGATCGAGTTCTTGGTAGCCGAGCACCTCACCATGAGTCAAGTGGCACAGAAGCAAGACATCAGCGACCCAGATGTGATTGCCAGTTTCGCCGCACGCGTGGGTAGCCGGCGCAATTTGATTGGGCTTTACTTGCTCACCGTGGCAGATATCCGGGGCACATCGCCCAAAGTCTGGAACGCTTGGAAAGCCCGTTTGCTCGAAGACTTGTTCAACCAAACGCTGCGCACTTTGGGAGGCAACGAGCCAAGCCCTGACGCCCGCTTGCAGGCCACCAAGCGCGATGCCATCGCGATATTGGCTCTGCACGGCCTGCCGCCCCAAGCCCACGAGAACCTCTGGCGCAGCTTAGATGTAGGCTACTTCACCCGCCATGACGCGGATGAAATCGCGTGGCACACGCGGCTGATTCTGGCACGGCCGTGGGAGGACAAAGCCCCCCAAAGCCCCATCGTGCGCGCTCGCATGGCAGATGGCGGACGCGGCCTTCAGGTGATGGTCTATACCGCCGATGTGCCTGATTTGTTCGCGCGCATTTGTGGCTACTTTGATCAGCACAGCCACTCCATCATGGACGCCAAAATCCACACCACCAAAGACGGCTTGGCGCTTGATACGTTTGAGCTTTTGACTGAGCAACACGGCATCGATCAACGCGAGATGATGGGCTTGATTGAAGCGGGTCTGACCCGCGAGCTGACTCAACAAAGCCCGCTGCGTGAACCCACGGTCGGACGCGTTTCCCGGCGCGTGAAGAACTTCCCGATGCCGGCCAACGTTGAGTTACAGCCCGATGAGGGCGCAGAGCGTTGGCTTTTGACCGTCTCAGCCAGTGACCGCAACGGACTTTTGTATAGCCTGGCACGGGTATTGGCCCGCCACCAATTGAGCATGGATTTGGCCAAAGTGACCACACTGGGTGAACGCGTCGAAGACGTGTTTTTGATTCGTGGCCCAGCGTTGGCGATGGGTGCCAGCCGCATGGCGCTTGAGTCCGACTTGATTCATGCCATCGAAGGCTGAAACCCCTTGATCGGCCTTGCCAACCTGGGGTTTCTGTGACACCGGTGAGCCAATTGGTGGTAAAAAATAGGCTCTGCCGACGGCAAGCGATTCGACCACTGAAACACCAGGAGACACCATGATGCTTTGCTCAAAATTGCGCACTGCCTTGACCAGTCTGGCGCTGATGTCAGCCTCAGCAACTTGGGCTCAGACACCTGAGATTTTCAAAGGCGCTGACTTAGCCAACGGCGAGTCATTGATTGCAGAACACCAGTGTGTTCAGTGCCACGCCTCCAAGGTGGGCGGCGACGGTTCGGCGATCTACAAGCCGCAAGGGCGCATCAACACGGCGGGTTTTTTGCGGGGCATGGTGTCTCAGTGCAACACCATGCTCAATATGCAAATGTTTGACGAAGACATCACCGATGTGGCCGCCGTACTCAATCGAGACCACTACCGCTTCACCGAGTAACAGACTGGCGTTGAGGGCCAGGCCTGATGCAGTGCGCCCACGCGCTGCACGAGCCCTGGCTTCAGGCCGGGGTCAAGTCTGTGCCGAATCCTCGCCAGCCAACAGCGCCAACATTTGCGCCTCATCCAAGACAGTCACGCCCAGACTGAGCGCTTTCTCTAGCTTGCTGCCAGCATCAGAGCCAGCGACCACATAGTCGGTCTTTTTGCTGACGCTGCCCGCCACTTTGGCGCCTGCGTTCTCTAGCATTTCTTTGACGTGATCGCGGCCCAGCGTGGGTAACGCGCCGGTCAGAACCAACGTTTTACCCGCCAAGGCTCCGGTTTTTTCGACTCTCG
>CBFIFT010000126.1:0-5184 GCA_965661935.1 Burkholderiaceae bacterium
GGTTTGACGCGACAATATGCCTGCCAACAAAAGCTGGCCTGGTTTGTTGACATGCTCGCAAAGGAGCGGCGCCAAGACTTTGAGCGGCGTAGCCAAAATATTAGCCAAGACCAAGTCATATTGGCCACTTGCCAAATCTGGCAGCCCAGCTTGAAGCTTGACCGCGTTTGTTTGCGCGTTATCTAACGTGGTGCGAACAGCCTCAGGATCTATATCAACTGCGTCAATATCTGTTGCGCCCATTTTTCCAGCCGCCATCGCCAATATGCCAGATCCGCACCCGTAGTCCAAGACACGCAAGCCAGTCAGCTCTCGCTTGGCGATCCAACGCAGGCACATCCGCGTCGTTGGGTGCGTACCAGTGCCGAAAGCCAGCCCAGGGTCTAAACGCAGCGCAGTTTGGGCTTGTGGGGGGCGTTCATGCCAGGAGGGCACGATCCAAAAATCGGCGGTGATTTCCACGGGTTGAAATTGTGATTGCGTCAAGCGCACCCAATCTTGCTCTGGCACCTCGCGCAACTCAGCGTGCTCAGCAGATGGGTAGCAATCCAGCGCCTTGAGCAATCCAAAAGCTTGATCTCCGAGGACCGCGTCAGGAAACAGCGCCGTGATGATGGATCGGTTCCAGCCGCCCTCCGGTGGAGGCATACCAGGCTCTCCAAACAGCGGTTGCTCAGCGCTGGTGTGCGCGTCAGCGTCTTCAATGGAGACGCTCAAAGCGTCTAGCGCTTCCAGTGCATCGCTGAATGTTTCGACTGAGGCGTGCGGCACCACGAGGCGGAGTTCATACATATGGCTCAATCTCGCTTGTGATTTTCAAGCCACTCTTCGAGGTAATGGATGTTGGTGCCACCAGCGCCAAACTTGGCATCGACCATCAACTCGCGGTGCAAGGGAATGTTGGTTTGAATGCCCTCGACCACCATCTCGGTCAAGGCTGAGCGCATGCGAGCCAAAGCCAATTCGCGGGTATCGGCATGAACGATGAGTTTGCCAATCATCGAGTCATAGTGGGGAGGCACCGTGTAGTTGTGGTAGACGTGGGAGTCCACGCGCACGCCAGGCCCCCCCGCTGCATGCCAGCCGGTGATGCGGCCGGGAGATGGCATGAAATTGAAGGGGTGCTCGGCGTTGATTCGGCACTCGATGGCATGGCCTTGGATGGCGACTTGTTTTTGCGTCAGCGACAACTTATTGCCGGCCGCCACTGAAATCTGCTCACGCACAATGTCTACGCCAGTGATCATTTCGGTCACCGGGTGCTCAACTTGGACCCGTGTGTTCATTTCTATGAAGTAGAACTCTCCGTTCTCGTAGAGAAACTCAAACGTACCTGCGCCCCGATACCCGATTTTTCGGCAGGCAGCGGCACATCGCTCTCCGATCTTCTCCACCAAGCGGCGGCTAATCCCTGGGGCTGGCGCCTCCTCAATGACCTTTTGGTGGCGCCGTTGCATGGAACAGTCGCGCTCGCCCAGGTAAATCGCATTGTTGTGTGTATCGGCAATCACTTGAATTTCGACGTGGCGGGGGTTCTGGAGAAATTTCTCCATGTACACAGCGGGATTGCCAAACGCAGAGCCAGCCTCAGACTTGGTGGTTTGCACCGCATGCAAAAGGGCCGCCTCTGTGTGAACCACCCGCATCCCTCTGCCGCCGCCGCCGCCAGCTGCTTTGATGATGACCGGATAGCCAATTGATTTGGCAATGCGTTTGATCTCAGCGGGGTTATCTGGCAGCTCTCCCTCTGAGCCAGGTACCGTGGGCACGCCGGCGCGGATCATGGCCTGCTTGGCAGAAACTTTGTCACCCATCAACCGAATCGAGGCTGCGGTGGGCCCAATGAAGCTAAAGCCACTCTCTTCTACGCGTTGGGCAAAGTCGGCGTTCTCGCTCAAGAAACCATAGCCTGGGTGAATGGCCTCAGAGTCGGTGACTTCTGCGGCTGAGATCAGCGCGGGCATATTCAAATAGCTGAGCGCGGATGAGGCAGGGCCAATGCACACGGCTTCGTCTGCGAGTTTGACGTACTTGGCCTCGCGATCAGCTTCAGAATAAACCATCACCGCTTTGATGCCCATTTCTCGGCAGGCGCGTTGAATTCTGAGGGCGATCTCACCTCGGTTGGCAATCAAAATTTTCTTAAACATGTCAGCGGTCTTCCTTGAGCATAAAAGGCGCCTCACGAACGCGGCGTGAGTACATCACAGCAAAACGTCGGTTAAATGACCGATTACTCAATTGAAAACATGACTTGGCCGTATTCAACTGGGTCCCCATCGTTGAGGTGGATGGCCGTGATTACGCCCGCTTTGTCAGACTCAATTTCATTCAAAATCTTCATGGCTTCCACGATGCACAGGCGATCACCCACGTTGACCTTGCTGCCAACGTCCACAAAGGGCGCGGACTCAGGATTGGGGGAGCGATAAAACGTGCCAACCATCGGCGACTTGACCGAGTGGCTGGGCTTGTCGTTGGTCGGCGTGGCGGGGGCCGCCTCAACAGGTTGCGCCTCCGCAGCCGGGGCGGCTGCAGGTGCCACGGTCACCGCTGGCGCAGCGGCAACAACTGGCGCAGGCGGGGGCGATTTCACAATCCTGACTTTACCTTCGGCCTCGGTAATCTCGAGTTCGGAAACATTTGACTCAGATACCAAGTCAATCAAAGTTTTTAATTTGCGCAAGTCCATCTGTTACTCCTCGTCCACGATGCCAGTTCGTGTCGTCTTATGGTTCAATCTGAGGGGCCAATGCGGCCACAGTCAAAACACAGAGTGTAGCTTCAATCACCAAGCGCCTGGCGGCATTTATAAAAATATTGGCGCAACTTAGCCGAAGTTGCATACATTAAAGTGAAATCGAAGACGGATTAACCGGGCACTGAGGCGCATAAACCCTCGTGTGCCTCTTGGTAGGACAACGGGTTATCCACGCAATTCTTTGAGCCAAGCATCAAGCATAGATTGGTCCAATTTGCCGACTTTTGAGTCCATTTGAGCGCCTTTGTCGTCAAAAAACACGCTAAAAGGGAGTCCGCCGCCTTGGTTGCCGAGATCTTTGGCGATGCTCAAGCCGAGAGAGCCGGCCATCGCCACTGGGTAGGAAACCGGCGTCTTGTCAAGGAACTTCTTGACCGCCGAAACCTGGTCGACCGCTAGTCCAAGGACTTGAATCCTTTGGGCGTGCTGCGACTGGAATTCACTCAGCATGGGCATTTCTTCGACACACGGCGGGCACCAAGTTGCCCAAAAATTGAGCAGCAGAGGCTTGCCTTGCCACTGCGCCATGGGCATAGACTCACCGCCGGTTCCTAGAAATACAGAATTCCAGAGCTTGTCGCTCGCTGTTGGATTCGGCGCGCTTGGCGCCCATTTTCTCCAACTCAGGCCAGCGCCGGCCACAGCCGCCGTTACACCTGCGCCCAACAGCAGCCATTGCCTTCTGCTTTTATTCATTGTTTGCACCTTTCAATCGTCTTTTGAGTGCCTCAGCATCCCCGCGAGGGGCCTGCCCCGAGCGGTTGGCCTTGATGGCGCCACGCAAATCGTCGGTCTGCCTCAACGTCAAGACGATGCTGACACTGTGGGACCAGCCTGGTATCTGCTCAGAAATCACAATTTGTGGAATGGGCTCACCGCGGGGCCCCTCTGTCTGGGCGGTGTCAAATGACACATTGCGATTCAAGAGCTCAATTTCTGGCATCTTGGAGTCATCGCAATACAAGTCCAGGTGAATATCACTCCACTGGGTGGCGATGCCCAGCCAAATTGCCCCCGTGATGTGCGGCCGATGCGCGTGCATGCGCTCCATCCAAGTCAAGGCAAGCTCTGTGAGTTGTTGCTGTTGCCGTGGTTGGGTATCGCTCGCAAACAAGGCAATGTGCTCGCGCACGGCCTCTAACACCAAGTCATTGTCTGGCAAGTCGACGCGCTTACTCAGCCCCAAGCTCTCGGCGGCTTGTTGTTTGGCAAGTCCCCAAGGCATGCCATCTTCAACAATGTGTTGCGCGGCAGATTGTGCAATTTCCCATTTGGTGTCCATGCGCCTATTGTGCCCAGAGTCGATAGCCCCTTTGCTTTTCAGGAACCTACAATCTCGACATGCACATTCATATTCTGGGTATTTGCGGCACCTTCATGGGTGGTTTGGCGGCGCTTGCAGTTGAGGCGGGCCATCGTGTCACCGGCTGCGACGCAGGGGTTTATCCCCCAATGAGCGATCAGCTCAGGCAGTTGGGCATTGATTTGATTGAAGGCTACGAGACGGGCCAGTTGTCGTTGCGCCCAGATGTGTTTGTGGTGGGCAATGTCGTCTCGAGGCGTCGCGACTTGAACGGTGTCGCGAAGTTCCCGTTGATGGAGGCCATTCTGGACCAAAGGTTGCCTTACACCAGTGGTCCGCAGTGGTTGGCTGAACACATTTTGCAAGGGCGGCACGTGCTCGCGGTGTCCGGCACGCACGGCAAAACCACGACCACGGCGATGCTGGCTTGGATTTTGGATCATGCCGGACTTGAGCCCGGGTTTTTAATTGGTGGCGTGGCGCAAAATTTCTCTGCATCTGCGCGCTTGAGTGCGGGTGAAGATCGCGTCGCGCCGCCGTTTGTCATCGAGGCCGACGAGTACGACACCGCCTTCTTTGACAAGCGCAGTAAGTTTATCCATTACCGCCCAAGCACCTTGGTGTTGAACAACCTTGAGTTCGATCACGCCGATATCTTCAGCGACCTCGCCGACATTGAGCGGCAATTTACCCACCTGCTCAGAACCGTGCCATCACAGGGAATGGTGATCGCTCATGGGGCAGTGCCGTCGATTGAGCGCGTCATCGAGCAAGGCTTGTGCTCGAGTTTGCAGCGATTTGGGGCTGCCCCTGATGCGTGGCAAGCGAGTGGCCCAGCCCACGCCTTTGATGTGCTGCTAAACGGGACATGCTGCGCCCGAGTGGCGTGGGACATACAGGGCCGCCACAACCAAGAGAATGCGTTGGCAGCCATCGCTGCAGCTGCGCACATCGGTGTTGCACCAGAGCAAAGCGCTGCAGCACTGGCTCAGTTTAAAAACGTGAAGCGCCGCATGGAGCTGCGCGCTGATTTGCCTTGGCAGGGTGGCCGAGTCGAGATTTATGACGACTTTGCTCACCACCCCAGCGCCATAGCCACCACGCTGGAGGGGATGAGGGC
>CBFIFT010000127.1:0-5034 GCA_965661935.1 Burkholderiaceae bacterium
TCGAATAAATCGCCACGACTGGCTTGGCGCCCTCGCAGGCCATCCCCGCAGCCAAAGTGACGGCGTGCTGCTCAGCGATGCCCACGTCAAAATAACGCGTGGGGTAGGCGTTGGCGAACTCCACCATGCCTGAGCCTTCGGCCATGGCTGGCGTGATCGCCACCAACCTTGGGTCAGCCGCTGCGGTGTCCATGAGCCATTCCCCAAATACTTTGGAAAATGTGCGCTTGGGCGGCGTTGACGGTTTTTGAATGCCCACCGCTGGGTCAAACTTGCCCGGCCCGTGGTATGCGATGGGGTCAGCCTCGGCCAACTTATAGCCCTGGCCTTTTTTGGTCACGACATGCAAGAACTGGGGGCCGTCCAACTGCTTGATGTTCTCTAGTGTGGGGATCAATGAGTCTAGATCGTGGCCATCGATGGGGCCGATGTAGTTGAACCCAAATTTTTCGAACAAAGTGGCTGGCACCACCATGCCTTTGGCGTGCTCCTCAAAGCGCTTGGCCAGCTCGAACAAAGGCGGCGCGTTCTTGAGAACGCGTTTGCCCACGCCCTTGGCTGCGGCATAAAACTGCCCACTCATCAATTGCGCCAAGTAGCGATTGAGTGCACCAACGGGCGGCGAGATGGACATGTCGTTGTCGTTCAAGATCACCAACAACTTGCAATCTTCAACGCCGCCATGATTCAGCGCCTCAAACGCCATACCCGCAGTCATCGCGCCGTCCCCAATGACCGCCACACAGTGCCGCTCTGAGCCTTGAATCTTGGCAGCTAAAGCCATCCCCAAAGCGGCTGAAATGGAAGTCGATGAGTGGGCGGTGCCAAACGCGTCGAACTGACTTTCCTCGCGCACGGGAAACCCACTGATGCCATCCAACTGGCGCAACGTGCTCATGCGGTCTCTGCGACCCGTGAGGATTTTGTGCGGGTAGGTCTGGTGCCCCACATCCCACACGATGCGATCCTCTGGCGTGTTAAACGCGCGGTGCAGCGCAACCGTGAGCTCTACCGTACCCAAATTTGAACTGAGATGACCGCCTGTTTTGGATACGCTATCCAACACAAAGGCACGCAACTCCTCAACAACCTGAGGCAGCTGATCTCGTGACAATGCCCGCAGGTCAGCGGGCGACTGTATGCGCTTCAATAGTTCTGAATTCATCAAAAGTTTCTCTTAATATGTGCGCGCAACCACACGCTCGGCCAACGCCCTCAGCGCCCGCGTCTCTTGAAGTCCGCTGTCATCAAGCAATTGGTTGGCTTTGCGATGGAGGTCAATTGCATATTGTTTAGCCCCTTGCAAGCCCATCAAAGCCACGTAAGTGGGCTTGTCATTGGCGGCATCTTTGCCCGCCGTTTTACCCAGCACTTGGCTGTCAGCCGTGACGTCCAGCACGTCGTCCACCACCTGAAACGCCAGGCCAATGCACTTACCAAAGGCGTCTAGCGTGACCAACTGTGCGTCATTAGCGAGGGCAGCCTGCGCGCCAAGCGCTAACGCGCAAGTGATCAATGCGCCCGTTTTGGCAGCGTGCATGGCCTCAAGCTGGGCTTGGTTCAAGGCCACTCCCACAGAACCAATGTCCAACGCCTGACCTGCACACATACCACTGGCTCCGGCGGCCCTTGCCAACGTCTGGCACCACTGCAGCTGCACGTTCGCCTCCATGCCCGCCTTGCCACTCAAAAGCTCAAAGGCCAGCGTTTGCAAGGCATCGCCCGCGAGCAGCGCTTGGGCTTCGCCGTACTTCACATGCGTCGTCGCTCGGCCGCGGCGCATATCATCATCATCCATGCATGGCAAATCATCATGAATCAATGAATACACGCACTCCACAGCGGCAGCCGCTCGCAAGACAGCCTCGCGCAGTTTTGGGCTTTGTTGATCGCTCGGAACACCGCTGACTGCCTCACAGGCAGCTAGGGTGAGCAAAGGGCGCACGCGCTTGCCACCACCCAGCGCTGCGTAGCGCATAGGCTCTAGCAAATTGGCTGGGGCTTGCAGATCGAGTGCTTGCTCTAGCGCACACTCAAATTCGTCGAGGCGCATTTGCTGCCAAGCGCAAAAGTCCCATTCGCTCATGCAGCGGCGTCCCAAGCTTTGAGTTGACCAGCCTCTAACACTTTGATTTGTTGCTCAACCGCTTGTAACTTAGATTGACAATGTTCAAGCAACTGCGCCCCACGCGCGTAACTCACCATCAGTTGCTCGAGCGGCAAGTCGCCCGCATTCAAGGCTTCCACCAATTGCTCGAGCTCTTGCATGGCTTGCTCGTAGGTCAATTCGCCGACACCGGCGCCTTCTGTTTTGCTTTTTTTTGTCATCGAGTGCTCCGTTGGGCGAAACCGACGTTCGACCCAGTCAGCCTCTATTTTAGGACGCCCTTATGTTTGATCCCTTTTGGGCGGTGTGACAACGTTTGCAATATGGGAACTGCCACCCGGTGATGCACTTCAGCCTCTCCAATTCGCGCTCACAGCAAAGTCTTGCATCCATGGGTACAATATTGGGTTCTTCGCCAGTTAGCCCCCTAGTGCAACACCAAGGGGTGACACTGTTCCACCGCCCTGCCCCTTCATAGGGGGAGACTTGTCAGGATAACCATGTCTGATTTAAGCCTTCAGCTCCAGCAGGCCAAGAGCCAACTCCCTGTCCACTCGTATTTTGATCAAGCGTTGTTCGAACGCGAGATGGCGTCTATTTTTGCCACCGGCCCCCGTTATGTCGGTCACGCCCTGAGCGTGCCAGAGGTAGGGGACTACTGCACGCTCGCGCACGAGGACCATGGGCGCGCGCTGGTGCGAACCCGCGATGGTATCGAGTTGCTCTCCAATGTCTGTAGACACCGACAAGCCACCATCCTGAACGGCCGTGGCAACCTTCAACCCTCGGCCCCGGGACACGCCAATGGGCAAATCATTTGCCCGCTGCACCGCTGGACCTATGACGACAAGGGCACGTTGTTGGGCGCGCCGCATTTTTCGTCTGACCCTTGCCTGAATTTGCAGCGCTACGAACTCCAAGAGTGGAACGGCCTGTTGTTTGAGGGCAACCACCGCGACATTCTTGCTGACCTAGAAGGCATGGGCCCCCAAGGCAAGTTGAGCTTCGAGGGTTTTCAGTTGGGGCACGTGGAAATGCACGAGTGCAACTACAACTGGAAAACATTCATTGAGGTTTATCTCGAGGACTACCACGTCGAGCCTTTCCATCCTGGCTTGGGCAACTTCGTCACGTGTGAAGACCTCAAGTGGGAATTTGCGTCCGAGTACTCGGTTCAAACCGTTGGCATCACCAACTTGAAGCGCCCAGGCTCTAAGGTCTACGAAAAATGGCACGATGTCTTGTTGCAATACACGGGCGGTGAGTTGCCAAACCAAGGGGCGATTTGGCTGACCTACTACCCACACATCATGGTGGAGTGGTACCCGCATGTGCTAACGGTCTCGACGCTTCGACCCATCAGCCCCGTCAAAACCATGAATGTGGTCGAGTTCTTCTACCCCGAAGAAATCCTCGCCTTTGAGCCTGAATTCATTCAGGCACAACGTGAGGCCTACATGGAGACCGCTGTCGAAGATGACGAGATCGCAGAGCGCATGGACCAAGGCAGGCGCGCTTTGATGCAGCGCGGAGACAACGAAGTCGGGCCTTACCAAAGTCCGATGGAAGACGGCATGCAGCACTTTCACGAGTGGTATCGTGACAAAATGGGAGCCCTCTAACGGCCCCACTGCTCCACACGGCGACCTGAGGGTCGCCTTTTTTTACGCCATTTGCCATGCGAACATCTCATCCCAGACACGCCTATTGGTCCTTGCTCGGGGCCTTGGCCTTTGCATCCATGGGCGTTTGCGTCAAATTTGCGTCCGAGAGTTACCACAACTTTGAAATCGTGATGTACCGCGGCCTGATCGGTGTGCTGTTTATGGGCCTTTGGGTTCGCCAGTCTGGTGTCGGGCTAGCCACGCCAGTGCCACTCATGCACGTGTGGCGTTCGATCGTGGGCGTGACGGCACTGCTGTCTTGGTTCTACGCACTCGCCAGAATCCCCATTGCCACAGGTATGACCCTGAATTACATGAGCAGCGTTTGGATAGGCGTTATCTTGTTGACCACAGGCTGGCTGTATCAAAGCCAGCGCCAAGCCGCCCGGCGCCAACTGCCACTCATGGTGACCATCGTGAGCGGCTTCATTGGCGTTGCACTCTTGCTCAGGCCAACGTTTCAAAGCGACGAGTCGTTTGCGGCCATGATGGGTTTGGGCTCGGGCTTTTTGGCTTCATTGGCTTATTTGCAAGTCAGCGCGCTGACCAAGGCAGGTGAGCCCGAGACCCGAGTCGTGTTTTACTTTTCGTTGGCGAGTTTCATCTGCGGCGCCATCGGCACGGCCATCCTAGGTCACAGCCCTTTGAGCTGGAACGCCATATGGCTCATCCCCGTGGGCCTATTGGCGACGCTGGGCCAATGGTGCATCACCAGAGCCTACGGCAGCGGCGCGACCTTGTTGGTCGCCAATTTGCAATATGCCGGCATCGCATTCGCCGCACTGTATGGTGTTGTCATTTTTCAAGATGTACTGCCCTGGTTCAGCTGGTTGGGTATGGCCATCATCGTGGTCAGCGGCATGCTGGCAACGGCGTTGCGCGCCAGGGCACTGCCAACCCCAGCCCCCAAGGAGATGGACGTATGACACCCCCCCTGATCACAGCCGAACAATTGATGGCACTTCGCGCGCAGCACCAAGACGTCTTGGTCGCAGACTGCACTTTTCACCTGAATGATGTCCATCTGGGTCGCCAGCAATACGAGCAATCGCACATTGCGGGGGCCCTATACGTGGACCTGGATCAAGACCTGAGCGCCCATGATCCGGCAGAAAGCGTCAACGGCGGGCGACACCCACTGCCCACGCGCGAGGTCATGGCCCAGCGCTTGGGCCGCCTCGGTATTGGGCCCCAAACCATTGTCGTGGCCTATGACCAAGTCGGCACGCTGGTGGCGGGGCGACTGTGGTGGTTGCTCAGATG
>CBFIFT010000128.1:0-4993 GCA_965661935.1 Burkholderiaceae bacterium
GACATCAAGCCCCAGTTCGAGACATTCCTCAGCAGCTTGAGTCACGAGTGTGCAGGTCTGGCTCAGGACGCCACTGAGGAGAACTTGCAAGCGCGTATCCGGGGCACGCTCTTGATGGCGCTGAGTAACAAACACGGCTCGTTGGTGCTCACCACGGGCAACAAAAGCGAGATGTCGACGGGCTATTGCACGCTGTACGGCGACATGGCAGGCGGTTTTGCGGTCATCAAGGATGTGGTGAAAACCCGCGTCTTTGAGCTGGCCCGTTGGCGCAATGCCAACGATCCCTTTGGGCGGGGCAAAGAGCCCATCCCTGAGCGCATCATCACCCGCCCGCCCAGCGCAGAATTGCGCGCAGAACAAACGGATCAAGACAGTCTGCCACCCTACGAGGTCCTTGACGCCATTGTGGCGCTTTACGTCGAAGACGATTGCAGTCCGCAGGAGATCGTCGCGGCCGGTTTCCCTGCTGGTGATGTTGAGTTGGTGGTGCGGTTGATTCGCCTCAACGAGTACAAGCGGCGCCAAGCGCCCATTGGAGTGCGCGTGACGCGGCGCAGCTTTGGCAAAGACTGGCGCTATCCCATCACCAATCGCTACCGCCCTGCGGCTTGATGTTGGGCATAATGGGTTCATTGATGAATCTATGGGAGACCTCTACATGCAACAAATCACAGCGGTGATCAAGCCATTCAAATTAGAAGAAGTGCGCGAGGCACTGGCCGAGCAAGGCGTGACCGGCTTGACCGTGACTGAAGTCAAAGGCTTTGGGCGCCAAAAAGGGCACACCGAGCTGTACCGAGGCGCTGAGTACGTGGTTGATTTTTTACCCAAAGTAAAAATCGAAGTCGTCGTTGCGTCCGATGACGTCGAGCGCTGCGTAGACGCCATCGTCAACGCCGCGCGCACGGGCAAGATTGGCGATGGCAAGATCTTCGTCACACCAGTGAGTCGTGTGGTTCGAATCAGAACCGGTGAAGAGGACGCACAGGCGATCTGAGTCACAACCGCTGAGCCCATGCGCTAGGCAAGAACCCAGGGCTTGGTGCCACACCAGGTCGCAGACAGTGCAAGGCGTATAGCGGTGCGGGGTGGTGTGTGCCGCCCCCATTGAATCGCCCGTTCAAGCGCATTTCCCCGGCTGTGGCGGCAGTAGACGCTTAGCCGGGTTGTTTTGGCAAGTCGCCAACCAGCTGCTGCATCAATTCGGTGACCGATTCACCAACCCGAATCAACTCCATTTGCCAATCTGAGACAAAGCCGTGTTCAACGGTTTGGGCCATGAACGTGAGCAGTGGCGCGTAGTAGCCGTGGGCATTGAGGAGGCCGATCGGCTTTTGGTGGTAACCCAGTTGCTTCCAGGTCCACACCTCGAAGAACTCTTCAAACGTGCCAATCCCGCCTGGGATGGCCATAAAAACATCAGCATGCTCCGCCATCATGGCTTTGCGCTCATGCATGTCAGCAACCACGTGCAACTCGTCACATTGCGTGTTGGCGACTTCCTTTTTAACCAAGGCTTCGGGAATCACGCCGATGACTCGACCGCCATGCGCTTGCGTGGAGGTGGCGACCACACCCATCAAGCCCGAGGCTCCGCCGCCGTACACCAACTGCGCGTTGTTTGACCCAATCCACGCCCCAACAGCCCGTGCGATTTGTGAAAACCGCTCGTCCGTGCCATCCCTAGAGCCGCAATAAACAGCCACACTCAAGGGTTTACTCACCACAGGCCCCCTGCGGCGCCGAGGGCACTGATCCAAACCCCGCCACACCACAACATTGCCAAAAACACGGCGGCGCTGGCTGTGTCTTTGGCGCGTTTGGCAAGGCTGTGCCACTCATCACTGACCATGTCGACGACCGCCTCGACTGCGGTGTTGATCATCTCGGCCATCAGCACGAAAACCACCGAGCCTGCCAACAGTGCGACTTGCGTCCAGTCGGAACCAAGCCAAAACGAGAGTGGCAGCATCACGGCGCTCAGCAGCAATTCCAAGCGAAAGGCGGGCTCGCTCCAAGCTTGGCAAAGCCCAGAAACCGAATGGCGCGTTGCCCACCACAGGCGTGTCAGGCCGGTGCGCTTCATGTGGACCCGGTGGCTATCCGATTCGCTCATCGCGATGTCTCCTGTTGGGTATCGGACGACTTGAGGGGCTGCGCACTCACCAAAAGCGTACCCGCCATCGCGTCATGCCAAAACTGCTTGTCAGCACGAAAGCGCGCAAGGATCGCCCAAATGGGAATCCAGCCAAGCATCAAGACGCTGACCTCAGGCGTGTCCAGCTGCAGTGCGGCTTTGCCCACGACCAACGGCGGCAGAAACCACAGCCATGCCAAGGTATAGCGCCATGCAGCTCGGCCCCAAGAAAGGGGGGCTCCACTCGCAGTCACGAGGCGAATATGCCAAGTTTTCATAGCCAGTGTTTGACCCGTGCGGCGCCACTGCCAGCCAAAGTAGAGGCCTAGCACCAGAAACAGCAAAATCTGCTGCTCGGCGCGGTTTTCCAACGCGTGGCGGGTTTGGGTCAGCGCTGAAAACGCGTAGTCGACGATGAACACGACCGCGAACAGCAGCACGCCTTCGTATAGCCAACAAGCTAAGCGTCGAGGAATGGAGGGGACATTGGCAGAATTCATAAGGCCAGATTGTCTCATTCGGACGTCATGCTGGGAGGGTGGCGCATGATTTCTAAAATATTTCGGTCTTTGCGTCGAGGGGAGCAATTCTTCCTGCAATAATAGCGGGCTGAATTTTGCATCCGTAAACGGGTCTTGATCGCGCGCTTTATGAAGGCGACCATGGTCAAGCGTCCTAAGTCCTACAACTGCTCTCACAAGGAGCCGGGAAGGGCACCCACGGTTTTTCGTTAGAGAAAATCTCGGAAGGTTTTATATGAACATCGATCCTGCGGCACATCAGTCGGCCGCCGAGGCCAATTCGGCCAACCAAGCTCCTGAACTCATGGGTTCAGAGATTCTCGTCAAGTCCCTCCAAGCTGAAAACGTCAAATACCTCTGGGGTTACCCCGGTGGTGCGGTGCTCTACATCTACGACGCGCTGTACAAACAAGACAGCATTCAGCACGTGCTCGTTCGGCACGAACAAGCAGCGGTGCACGCCGCTGACGGCTACGCCCGAGCCACGGGTGACGTGGGTGTGGCCCTGGTGACCTCTGGTCCAGGCCTGACAAACGCAGTTACGGGCATTGCCACTGCGTACATGGATAGCATCCCGTTGGTGATCATCTCTGGGCAAGTGCCCACCGCTGCCATTGGCTTGGATGCGTTCCAAGAGTGCGACACGGTTGGTATCACGCGCCCCATCGTCAAACACAATTTTTTGGTCAAAGATCCCAAGGATCTGGCCATGGTCATGAAAAAGGCCTTCCACATTGCCCGCACCGGCCGGCCCGGCCCTGTGGTGGTGGATGTCCCCAAAGACGTTTCTTTCAACCGCGCAGCATTCGAAGGCTATCCGAGCGAAGTCAACATGCGCAGTTACAACCCCGTGCGCAAAGGCCACGCGGGACAAATCCGCAAAGCGTTGCAGCTGTTGCTCACAGCCAAGCGCCCGTACATCTATACGGGTGGCGGTGTGATTCTTGGCAAGGCAGTTGAGCAACTGCGCGAGTTGGTGGATTTGCTCAATTACCCCGTGACCAATACGTTGATGGGCTTGGGCGCGTTCCCAGCATCTGACAAGCGCTTTTTGGGCATGCTGGGTATGCATGGCACGCTAGAGGCCAACCACGCCATGCAAGAGTGTGACGTGTTGCTGGCGATTGGCGCGCGTTTTGACGACCGCGTGATCGGCAACCCCAAGCATTTTGCTCAAAACGATCGCAAGATCATCCACATCGACATTGATCCGAGCAGCATCTCCAAGCGTGTGAAGGTAGATATACCCATCGTGGGTGATGTCAAAGACGTGTTGCAAGAGCTCATTGCATTGCTGCGCGAAACACCGACTCGGGTTGACGCCAAAGACCTGGCCGCCTGGTGGGATTCCATTGAGGGCTGGCGCAAACGCGATTGCTTGAAGTTTGACCGTGGCAACACCGATGTCATCAAGCCGCAAAGCGTGATCGAGACGCTTTGGAACATGACCAAGAACGACGACGTATACATCACGTCTGATGTGGGTCAACACCAGATGTGGGCAGCCCAATACTATGGCTTTGACCAACCCAACCGCTGGATCAACTCGGGTGGCTTGGGCACCATGGGGGTCGGTATCCCGTACGCAATGGGGATCAAGCTGGCCAAGCCGGAGAGCGAGGTGTTTTGCGTCACCGGTGAAGGTTCGGTGCAAATGTGCACTCAAGAGCTATCCACGTGCTTGCAATACAACACGCCAATCAAAATTTTGTCGCTGAACAACCGCTACCTCGGCATGGTGCGGCAGTGGCAAGAGATTGAATACTCTGGCCGTTACAGCCACAGTTACATGGATGCGTTGCCCAATTTTGTGAAGCTGGCCGAGTCCTACGGACACGTAGGCCTGTTGGTCGAGCGGCCCCAAGACGTCGAAGGCGCCTTGATTGAAGCCAGAAAGCTCAAAGACCGCACCGTGTTCATCGATTTCAGAACCGATCCCACGGAAAACGTTTTCCCGATGGTTCAGGCGGGTCGTGGCATCACCGAAATGCTCATGGGAAGCGAAGATCTATAAACCAACTCCAAGGTGAGGGTGCTTGTGCCGGCAACCCAGCGGTTGCGCACTCCACCCCGCCTCACTATCGCGGCTCAAATTTGTTGCTTACCGGCAGCAGAGGTGGAGCCCGAAAAGGGAACACATGAGACACATCATTGCAGTATTGTTAGAAAACGAACCGGGCGCTTTGTCACGGGTGGTCGGGCTTTTTTCGGCCCGCGGGTACAACATCGAGAGCCTATCTGTCGCGCCCACCGAAGACCCTAGCCTGTCTCGCATGACGATTCAAACCACGGGCTCAGACGAAGTCATTGAGCAAATCACCAAACACTTGAA
>CBFIFT010000129.1:0-4766 GCA_965661935.1 Burkholderiaceae bacterium
GGTTAACCTGGCCTCTGCGCGTGAAATGGTTGGCGCGACCCATGCTTTGCAAGGCAACCTCGATCCCATGGTCCTGTTCGCAACGCCTGAGGCTGTGGCAGATCAAGCACGCCGCGTGCTGAACGACTTTGGCACCCCCCACCAAGGCGATGGCGTGGGCCCCACCCACATCTTCAACTTGGGGCATGGAATCAACCAATTCACGCCACCAGAGAACGTGGCCGCCCTGGTCAATGCGGTGCACGAACATTCCATGCAGATGCGGTCCTAAAGACCAAATGTCAGCATCAAAAGTGAATCGGGTACTCAACATGAACCCTTGGCTCGGTTGTTGTGCACAGATCTGGTGCTCCCGGGTGCGCGGCGCTGGCTCCCGTGCTAAGCTGGAGCTCAGCGATGGGATCCTCTAAGTGCTTGTTTTTAAACGCCAATTTATTGCCTAGAAATTAAGCATTTTGTAAAGCTCATGATTCCAGCTGAGAGTTTCGATGGTAAGCAGCAGTTTCCCACAATGTTATCCACAGAAAATTTGGATGACTGCAAACTGCCAAGCGAAATCAAGCACTTAGCCCATAATTGACCAAACAACTTTGAAAATGGCTTCCAATCCAGCTCTGATTGCCTCGCGTGGACGAGTAAAAAGTAGCCCGACGGGAGGTCGTTGAAATGCCTGCTTGGATCGACGTTTGGGTCCATGCACCCCGATACAGTTCTTTGTCTCAAGTCCTCACTTACCGGCATACCAGTGAGGTTGAGGCGGGCACTTTGGTCAAAGTGCCTATGGGCAAACGGTCGGTCGCTGGGCTGGTGATCGACATCAAGGCAGAGCCGCCACAAGGCATTGAGCCGCATTTGATCAAGCCCATCGAGGCGGTGCTGACCGGCATACCGCCGCTCACTCTGGAGTGGCGGCGACTCGTTGAATTTGCGGCCCGCTACTACCAGCGGGCACAAGGCGAGGTCGCTCTGAGTGCTTTGCCCCCCGATCTTCGAACATTGAGCAGCGACCAACTCGCTCGCCGATTGAAAAAACTGGCCGCGCCACCTGATGCCACAACGCAGAGCAAGGGCGCGAACCATGCGCCCGTACTCACGGCTGAGCAGCAACAGGCACTGAAGGCAATTGAAGGCGCGTGCCAACCTGTGCTGTTGTTCGGCCCAACTGGCAGTGGCAAGACTGAAATCTACTTGCACGCGGCACAAACTTGCCTAGAGCGAGACCCCTTGGCGCAGGTCTTGGTCATGGTGCCCGAGATCAACCTCACACCGCAATTGATCGAGCAGTTTGAATCGCGATTTGGTGCAGATTCAGTCTGTGCGATGCACAGCGGGCTGACCCCGGCAAAACGTTTGCAACACTGGCTCAAGGCGCATTTGGGTACCTGTCGCATTTTGCTTGGTACGCGCATGGCGGTGTTCGCCAGCCTCCCTCACCTGCAGTTGATCATTGTTGATGAGGAGCACGACCCCAGTTACAAGAGCCAAGAAGGTTCGCGGTTTTCTGCCCGTGACCTAGCGGTTTACCGGGGTCACCACGCCACAAAACCCTGCCATGTCATTTTGGGTTCTGCGACGCCCTCACTAGAAAGCTGGAACGCCGCCCTGAACGAACGCTATCTGCTGGTGAAACTCACCCAACGCATAGGCAACGCGTCGCTGCCCCGTTTGCGCCTAGTGGATATGCAGCGGCAACCGAAGCAAGCGTTGCTCGCACCGTCTCTTCTAGAGGCCATACAACTGCGTGCCTCTCGCGGCCAACAAAGCCTGTTGTTGCTGAACCGACGCGGATTTGCCCCGGTTCTGGCGTGCGCCGGCTGTGGCTGGAAAAGCCAGTGTCCCCATTGCAGTGTGTACCAAGTGTTTCACAAACGAGATCGCAGCCTGCGTTGCCACCATTGTGGCTTCAAGCAACCTGTGCCAGTGGCTTGCCCGACCTGCGGCGAGTTGGACATTGAGCCTATCGGCAAAGGCACGGAGCAACTCGAAGAACACCTGAGCGACGTGCTATCAAACCATACTGCACCGTCAGGGCTTGCCCTCAAAGTTGCCCGTTTAGATGCGGATACCGCCCGCACGCCAGAGGCACTAGAGCAGCAGTTGGCTGCCATGCATGCTGGTGAAGTAGATGTGTTGGTTGGTACGCAAATGGTGGCCAAAGGGCATGACTTTAGGCGCATCACATTGGTGGCGGCGATCAACCCAGATGGGGCACTCTACGCGAGCGACTTTCGTGCGCCAGAGCGACTCTTTTCATTGTTGGTTCAAGCCGGGGGCAGATCTGGCCGAGATCAAAAGCTAAGCCAAGATGCGGAGCTTTGGGTTCAAACCTGGGTACCTGAGCACCCGCTGTTCAAGGCACTGCGCGACCATGACTATGCTGGATTTGCTGCTCAAGAATTACAAGTGCGGCAGGCCGCTCTGCTACCGCCATTCGTCAGCCAGGCATTGGTTCGTGCTGAAGCAAAAACCCAGTTCGCTGCGCAAGGTTTTTTGAACGCCGCAGCACTGACGATGGCTGCCAGCGCTGCTGCGGCTGGTGTCACCGCTTTTCCGGCAGTGCCCATGCCGACTGCACGCGTGGCCAATGTGGAACGAGCGCAGTGGCTGCTTGAGTCCGAAAACCGAGTCGCGTTGCAGCGGTTGCTACCTTTGGTTCAAGATGCGCTGCGCTCGCACGCACGCGAGCACCAGATCATCCGGTGGGCGATCGACGTTGATCCTTTATCCATCTGAGCGGCCCACTGCATCGGCGAGATGACCCAAAGGCGCATCAAGTCAATGCGTAAACTGCGCCAGTGAAACTAAAAAAAGCCAGTACCGTAGTGATCAAAATGATGCGTGCGATGCGGGCGTTGTCCGCACCAAAGCGTTCAGCTAGCAAAGAAACATTGGACGCGCTTGGCAATGCCGATACCAACACCAAGGTCACCAAGCTCGAAGTTTCAAATTGGGCGCCCAATTGCATGAATGACAAACCCACCATAAGCATCAACACGGGATGCACCACGAGCTTCAATGCCACGACCGACCAAACGCCGCGCATGGGCTCCGTGCGCTCATGCGCCTGAAGGCGCCCACGCGCCAACACACATCCAATCGTGAACAAGGCCACCGGCGAAGCTGCTTCTGCCATCATCCAAACCGTCTTTTCAACAGGCGTTGGCAAGCTCAGGCGCAGCCAAGAAAAGGCGGCTCCAAACAAAATGGCCCAAGCCATTGGGTTGCCCAAGACACCGCGCAACGCACTGCGCAACGCCCCCACCACCGACTGTGCCCCATTGCGCCCCAGGCTAGCCATGGCAATACAAAGTGAGCTGGTTACAACCATGTCAATGGTGATGGTCAATATCACAGGCGCGGCCATCGTCGCACCCAACAAGCCAATCAGCAATGGGACGCCCATGAACCCTGAATTGGGGAATGCGGCCACCAGTGCACCCATGGCGGCGTCCGTCCACCCCATCTTCCGCGTGAGGGTCAAACCGATGGCCAACGCAACCATACAAAGGGCTACGACGAGATACAGCGCTGCAAGCTGAGGGTCAAATATTGCCTCCAAGTTTGCTGTGGCGCCAAACCTAAACAGCATGCAAGGCAGGGCAAAGTAAAGCACAAATCCGTTCAACCCGGGGATGGCATTCAGGGCCAAGCGCCCAGACAGGGTCGCCCAGTAACCTGCGCCTATCAGCGCGAAAAAAGGTGTGGTAACCCAAAGGATGTCTAGCATGGTTGAATTGTCGCAGGCTGTCTGGCGCTAGGCTGCAAAGACGACGAACATGAGGTCAGATTGGAGACATCCGTGGCTGCAGCCGCCTCAAAATTTCATCTGATATGACTCTATGATAGGGGGCTGGGCTGTTGCAATTTTCAGGCCGATTAACAAGCGAAACTCATGACAATTGGCCTCAACGTTGCTCAACTACAAGCGGTTCACCATACCCAAGGGCCCTCATTGGTGTTAGCGGGCGCGGGCTCTGGCAAGACCCGAGTGATCACCCAGAAGATCGCCCACTTGATCCATCAAGGGGTCAGTGCTGAGGCGATTGCGGCCATCACCTTCACCAATAAGGCGGCCGCGGAGATGCGTGAGCGCACCAAACAGTTGGTCGGCAAACGTGCGCAGGAGGCCTTGATTTGTACCTTTCATGCACTGGGCGTGCGCCTGCTCAAGGAGCATGGTGAGGTGCTCGGCCTGAAGGAGCGGTTTTCAATTTTGGGTTCAGACGATGTACTGGGCATTTTGAAAGACTGTGGCGGATCCACCGATAACTCAGTCGCACGAGGATGGCAGTGGCAAATCACCGCTTGGAAGAACGAAGGCCTTGGGTCAACGGAAGCTCTGCGCATGGCCAAGTCTGAAGAAGAGCGCAGCGTGGCGGTTTTGATGCAGCGTTACGAAGAGCGCTTGGCAGCTTATCAAAGCGTAGACTTTGACGATTTGATTGGGCTGCCGCTGAAGTTGTTACAGACACGAGAGGATATCCGTCGCGATTGGCAAGGCCGCCTAGCGCACGTTTTGGTGGACGAATACCAGGATACGAACGCGACGCAATATGAGTTGCTCAAACTGTTGGTGGGTTCACGTGGGCACTTCACCGCGGTTGGCGATGACGATCAATCCATTTATGGATGGCGAGGCGCGACACTGGATAATTTGAAGAAGCTCCCACAGGACTACCCGCAACTTCGCGTCATTAAGCTTGAACAAAACTACCGTTCTACAAGTGCCATTTTGCGTGCCGCCAATGCCGTGATCTCGGCCAACC
>CBFIFT010000130.1:0-265 GCA_965661935.1 Burkholderiaceae bacterium
CAATCAAGCCACGGGCAGGAATGCGGTATTCGAGGCGCACGCGACCCGTACCGTCGGTCTCCATGTTGACCAACTCACCCTTGCGCTCGCCAAGCGCCTGCATCACGCCGCCTTGGTGCTCTTCTTCAATGTCGGCTGTGACCAACTCGATGGGTTCGTGGCGCTCACCGTTGACCATTTGATAAACCACGCGTGGCTTTGACACCGCCAACTCGTAGCCTTCGCGGCGCATGTTTTCCAAAAGGATGGTGAGGTGCAGTTCCCC
>CBFIFT010000130.1:275-4748 GCA_965661935.1 Burkholderiaceae bacterium
CATCACCTCAAACACACCCTCTTCGCTCGTCTCGTTGACGCGCAAGGCCATGTTGTGTTGCAACTCTTTTTGCAGTCGGTCCCAGATCTGGCGACTGGTGACAAACTTGCCCTCACGACCAGCCAAGGGGCTGGTGTTGACACAAAAATTCATGGTCAATGTGGGTTCATCAACCTTGAGCATTGGCAATGGCTGAGGGTTGAGCGGGTCAGTCACCGTGACGCCGATGCCAATGTCGGTGATGCCGTTGATGAGCACAATGTCGCCGGGCCCGGCTTCGGTGACTTGCACGCGGTCCAAGCCTTGGAACTTGTGAATTTGATTGATGCGGCCCTTGAAGGACTCGCCATCTGGGCCTTCCATAATCAGCACATCCATCTGCGGCTTGAGCGTGCCTGCGTTGATGCGGCCCACACCGATGCGCCCCACGAAGGTCGAGAAGTCCAAAGCGGAAACTTGCAACTGAAGCGGCGCATTCGCGTCACCTTGGTGGGCCGGCACGTGCTGCAAAATGGTGTCGAACAAGGCCGACATGTCGGGCCCCCATTGCTCACCGCGCTCGCCCTCTTCCATCGCAGTCCAACCGTTGATACCTGATGCGTAGACCACCGGAAAATCGAGCTGTTCGTCGGTCGCACCCAACTTGTCAAACAAGTCAAACGCGGCGTTCACGACGTAGTCGCAGCGGGCGCCAGGCTTGTCAACTTTGTTCACCACCACGATGGGCTTGAGGCCCAAGGCCAATGCCTTCTTGGTCACGAATCGGGTTTGTGGCATCGGGCCTTCTTGTGCGTCGATCAGCAACACAACGCCGTCCACCATCGAGAGCGCACGCTCGACCTCGCCACCAAAGTCAGCGTGGCCCGGTGTGTCCACGATATTGATGTGGGTGCCTTGCCAACTCACCGCGCAGTTTTTCGCCAAAATCGTGATGCCACGCTCGCGTTCGATGGCGTTGTTGTCCATCACGGTGTCGACGACTTTTTCGTGTTCGGCAAATGTGCCTGATTGGCGCAGCAACTGATCGACCATCGTTGTTTTACCGTGGTCAACGTGGGCAATGATCGCAATATTTCTAATCGGGGTACTCATGGTGTCCTCTTACAAAAACTTCAAACTTCAAATTTCAAATATCAAACGGATGTGATCTCGGCCTGCGCCAAGGTCTGCTGAATTTCAATGGGCGACAACAACCGCGTAGGAATCAATTCACCTGCTGTGATGTGGGCACTGCCGAGCAAGGCGCGCGGACGCTCACCCCACACTGCAACCAAGTCTTGATTGGCCCAATCCCCGCGCCTGCGAAGCCCCGTTAAAAAGCGAGCCGCCTCATCATTGCTCAGGGTAACTCCGTGCTCTTTCGGTAACAAAACTTCTGCGCCCTGGAGCTGCGCCAGTCGCTCAGTCTCCGCCATGTTCTCAATGGTCTCAAGCGTCACGCACTGGGACAGCTCGAAGCCACCCGTCGCCGTTCGGCGCAACGCGCTCAGGTGTGCGCCACAGCCCATGGCCTCGCCGATGTCTTCAGCTAAGGTGCGCACATAAGTGCCCTTAGAGCAAGTGACCTGCATCATCAAGGTATTGGCGACGGAACCAGCCCGCAAGGTCAGCGAATGAATGGTGACTGGGCGCGCTGCGCGCTCGCGCGTGACACCTTGGCGTGCGTACTCGTACAGCGGCTTGCCGTCTTGCTTGAGTGCCGAATACATGGGCGGCACCTGAGTCTGAGCGCCTGTGAAACGCTGGGCCAAGGCGTTGAGCTCACCGTCAGTGAACTCGGGCACCACGCGGTTGCTCAAGACCTCGCCCTCAGCATCACCCGTGGTGGTGGTTTGACCCAACACCATGATGGCTTCATAGCTCTTATCTGCATCTAGCTGCGTTTGACTGAACTTGGTCGCAGCGCCAAAACACAAAGGCAGCACCCCCGTGGCCATAGGGTCGAGGGTGCCGGTGTGCCCGCCTTTTTCAGCGCGCAGCAGCCACTTGACCTTAGCCAATGCTTGAGTGGATGAAAATCCAAGAGGTTTGTCCAGCAACATGACCCCATGTACGGGGCGACGGCGCACCGAACCACCCCTTGATGCGGGACGGCTCATGTTTACTCCGAGTCTTTGCTGCGCGATGCAACGGCTTTGGCAATCAACGCATTCATGTCTGCCGCGCGCTCAGGCGTGCGATCAAAATAGAAATGCAAAGTCGGCACCGTGTGAATATGCAAACGTTTAAACAAACCATTGCGCAGAAAGCCTGCCGCTTGGTTCAATGCGTCTGATGTTTCCTCAACATCGCCCGTCAGCACACTAAAGTAAACCTTGGCATGCGCGTAGTCGGGTGTGACTTCAACGCTCTGCAAGGTCACCATGCCTACCCTCGGATCTTTCAATTCGCGCGCGATCAACTCGCTCAAATCACGCTGGATTTGATCGGCGACACGGTATCCGCGGTTGGGGGTAGACGACTTTTTGCGCATGAGCATGTGGATCGAGGACCGAAACCCTCGATCGCCTTGATTTACAACGTACGAGCCACTTCCTTGACTTCAAAGAATTCGATCAAATCACCTTCAACGATGTCGTTGTAGCCCTTGATGTTCAGGCCGCATTCGAAATTCTCGCGCACTTCCTTGACGTCATCTTTGAATCGCTTGAGCGACTCCAACTCGCCGGTATAGATGACCACGTTGTCGCGCAACAAGCGAATGCGTGCATCGCGCTTGGCCACACCGTTGACCACCATACAGCCGGCGATGGAGCCGATCTTGGAGACGCGGAAGATCTGGCGAATTTCGGCTGTACCCGTGATCTCTTCTTTTTTGTCGGGTGTGAGCATGCCAGAGAGGGCCTGCTTCACGTCATCAACAGCGTCGTAAATGATGTTGTAGTAACGCAAGTCAATGCCGTTGTTGTCGGCCGCCTTGCGCGCACCACCATCTGCTCGAACGTTGAAGCCGATCACCACTGCGTTGGCCGCAATGGCCAAGTTGATGTCGCTCTCGCTGATACCACCCACGCCAGCCATCACGATCTGCACCTTCACCTCGTCGGTGGAGAGCTTGAGTAGGGATGCGGCCAAGGCCTCTTGTGAGCCCTGAACATCGGCCTTGATGATCAGCGGCAAGGTCTTCACCTCGCCCGAGCCCAAATCGGCAAACATGTTTTCAAGTTTGGCGGCTTGCTGCTGCGCCAACTTCGTCGAGCGGAACTTGCCTTGGCGATAGGTCGCAATTTCTCGCGCGCGGCGCTCGTCAGACAAGACCATGAAGTCATCGCCTGCAGATGGCACCTCGCCCAAGCCCTGAATTTCAACAGGAATCGAAGGCCCAGCCGATTTGGTTGAGCGCCCATCTTCGTCAATCATGGCGCGAACGCGGCCACTGCATTGACCCGCGAGCACAACGTCGCCTACCTTCAACGTTCCAGACTGCACCAAAACAGTGGCAACTGGTCCACGGCCTTTATCAAGGCGCGCTTCGATCACGATGCCTTTGGCATTCGCATCCACAGGGGCCTTGAGTTCAAGCACCTCAGCTTGCAACAAGACTTGCTCTAACAATTCGTCTACGCCAGCCCCAGTCTTAGCAGACACGCTGACAAATGGCGAGTCGCCACCGTACTCTTCGGGTACCACTTCTTCGGCCACCAGTTCGGTCTTGACGCGATCTGGGTTGGCATCTGGCTTGTCGATCTTGTTGACCGCAACCACCAAAGGCACGCCAGCAGCACGCGCGTGCTTGACCGCTTCTTTGGTCTGCGGCATCACACCGTCGTCGGCGGCAACCACCAAGATCACAATATCTGTGGCCTGAGCGCCCCGCGCACGCATAGCCGTAAAGGCCTCGTGACCAGGGGTATCGAGGAAGGTCACCATACCGCGTGGGGTTTCAACGTGATAAGCGCCAATGTGCTGCGTGATGCCGCCGGCTTCGCCATTGGCGACCTTGGAGCGGCGAATGCAGTCAAGCAATGATGTCTTACCGTGGTCAACGTGACCCATGACTGTCACCACCGGCGCACGAGAGAGGGCTTCGGCGTCGTGTGAAGACGATTCTTCATCGGTGAAAGCCTCTGGGTCATCAAGCGCTGCTTGCACGGCGGTGTGGCCCAGCTCTTCGACCACGATCATCGCCGTATCTTGATCCAAAGGCTGGTTGATGGTGGCCATCAAGCCCATCTTCATCAGCTCTTTGATCACCTCAGAGGCTTTGACCGCCATCTTGTGTGCCAACTCTGACACAGTGATGGTTTCAGGCACGTGAATTTCGAGCGCCTTGAATTCGGTGGGTGCAACGAAGTTAGACTGGCGATCACTTTGGCCTCGGCGGTCACGGCGTCCTCCGCTCGAGCGCCCTCCTGCACGCCAGCCACCACGATCTGGCACAGCAGAGCGGGGCTTGGCGCCTTCACGCTCTTTCTTCTTGCCTTCGTCCTTCCAAGTGGAGGACAAGTTCTCGGCTTTGATTTCTTTTTTGGG
>CBFIFT010000131.1:0-4712 GCA_965661935.1 Burkholderiaceae bacterium
TGCGCTTCGCCATTCGCGAAGGTGGTCGCACCGTCGGCGCCGGCGTCGTTGCCAAAATTTTGGCCTGATCGACGTTTTTGGAATATAGGGGTATAGCTCAACTGGCAGAGCGTCGGTCTCCAAAACCGAAGGTTGGGGGTTCGATTCCCTCTGCCCCTGCCACCCATTTGGGTGACTGGGTCGACCTCAAATTTGAGGTCAACTAACTATCAAGCCCGCCAAGGAAAACCTTGGTGGGCTTCGCGCCTTTCGCGCATTGTGGATGGAATCCTATGACATCAGGTGATGTTCAAACTGTTGGAACAGCGGCCGATCGCTTCAAAATCGTGCTCGCCGTCGCGTTGATATTGGCGGGCTTTGCCGCCTATTACCTCTTGGGTGCGCGCGAAGATTGGATGCGCTGGTCGGCTTTGCTCGCCAGCTTGGTTGTTGCCGTGGTGGTGTTTGCGTCTTCGTTCTCGGGACAGGCCTTTATTGCTTACGTCCGAGAGTCTGTGCGTGAAACCAAAAAAGTGGTTTGGCCTACGCGCACCGAGTCATTGCAAATGACGTTCTACGTCTTTGGTTTTGTGTTTTTGATGGCTCTCTTCTTGTGGTTGACCGATAAGACCTTGGAGTGGGTTCTCTACGATTTGGTCCTAGGGTGGAAATGATGAGTGAAGATATCAAAGCTACAGAGACCGAAGGTATGCGCTGGTACGTGGTGCACGCGTACTCGGGCATGGAAAAAGCCGTAGAACGCAACATCGCTGAACGTGCTGCCAATGCAGGCATGGCTCACAAGTTTGGCCGCATCATGGTGCCGACCGAAGAAGTGGTCGAGCTCAAAAATGGGCAGCGCCGGACCACTGAGCGCAAGTTTTTCCCTGGCTATGTGCTGGTCGAAATGGTCATGGATGATGACAGCTGGCACTTGGTCAAGCAAACCAACAAGGTGACTGGTTTCGTGGGCGGTGCTCGCAACCGCCCCGCGCCGATTTCAGAAAAAGATGTGCAAAACATCATGGGCCAGATGCAAGAAGGCACCGATAAGCCACGGCACAAAGTCGAGTTCACCACCGGTGAATATGTGCGTGTCAAGGACGGTCCGTTTGCTGATTTCAACGGCACGGTTGAAGAGGTCAACTACGAGCGCAGCAAGCTGCGCGTGTCGGTCACGATCTTTGGCCGTGCGACACCGGTCGAGCTGGAGTTCAGCCAAGTTGAAAAAGCCTGATCGTTGGTTGCCCCGAACGGGGTCCAGCGCCTAAGCATATGTTGTCGTTGCGAACCGATCCCTGCGCAACGGGAATGAATTGAAAGAGGGACATCACCAACGAGGAGGTGCCTTGATAGGCGCCGCTTGAACTCGAGGAGTACGACATGGCAAAGAAAGTCATTGGCTACATCAAGCTGCAAGTGCCAGCTGGTAAGGCCAACCCATCGCCCCCCGTTGGCCCAGCATTGGGTCAAAAGGGTTTGAACATCATGGAATTCTGTAAGGCCTTCAACGCCCAGACCCAAGGTGTTGAGCCAGGTTTGCCGTTGCCCGTGGTGATCACGGCATTTGCAGACAAGAGCTTCACTTTTGTGATCAAGACACCACCCGCATCGGTGTTGATCAAAAAGGCAATTGGTTTGACCAAAGGTTCATCTGTTCCACACAAAGACAAAGTCGGCAAAATCACCCGCGCCCAGATCGAAGAGATCGCCAAGGCCAAGGGTCCCGACCTCACTGCAGCCGACTTAGATGCTGCTGTGAAGACGATTGCAGGCTCAGCGCGCTCGATGGGCGTGACGGTGGAGGATTAATCAATGGCTAAGCTCACCAAAAAACAAAAGGCGTTCGCTGACAAAGTGGACTCTAACAAGTTGTACCCATTGACCGACGCCCTGTCGTTGGTTAAGGAATGTGCAACCGCAAAATTCGATGAGTCAATCGATGTGTCAGTCCAGTTGGGTATTGATGCTCGCAAATCAGACCAAGTTGTCCGTGGTGCAGTCGTGTTGCCACGCGGCACCGGTAAAACGGCGCGTGTCGCTGTGTTTGCACAAGGTGCGAAGGCTGACGAGGCCAAAGCTGCTGGCGCAGACGTGGTGGGTCTCGAAGACCTCGCGGCTGATGTCAAAGCTGGCAAGATGGACTTTGATGTTGTCATTGCTGCGCCTGACACCATGCGCATTGTGGGTACCTTGGGTCAAATTTTGGGCCCCCGTGGTTTGATGCCAAACCCCAAAGTGGGTACCGTGACGCCTGACGTTGCTACCGCCGTCAAAAATGCCAAAGCAGGCCAGGTTCAGTTCCGCGTTGACAAAGCCGGTATCGTGCACACCACCATTGGTCGCCGCTCATTTGAGGGCGACGCCCTGAGTGAAAACCTGCAAGCCTTGTTGGAGGCATTGACCAAAGCCAAGCCTGCTTCAAGCAAAGGTGTTTATCTGCGCAAAGTCGCGGTTTCATCCACCATGGGTGTGGGTGTGCGAGTTGACATGGGAAGCATCACGGCGTGATAGCTAGAGAGATTTGACGCCAAGCAATTGGCGTCAAGTGGTGGGTCCGGCAAGGTGAAAGCTTTGCTGGGGTCATCCAAGACCGTTGGCGCAGCCGAAAGGCTGCTTAATTCACCAGCCAACGCAGATGGCGATCCCGCTGCTGATGGTTTTCCATACACAGTTGGTCGCTGCAAGTAGGGCGCGGTGTGACTGCCTCGATGGCACATCACCGCAACATGAAGGAGTGAACCTTGAGTTTGAATCGCAGTGAGAAAGAAGCGGTCATTAAAGAAGTGACCGACCTCGCAGCCAAATCTCAAACGCTCGTGATGGCGGAATACCGTGGTATCACGGTCGCTGGAATGACAGACCTGCGTGCCAAAGCACGTGCGGCTGATGTGAGCCTGAGTGTGTTGAAAAACACCTTGGCCCGTCGCGCACTCGCTGGCACCAGTTTTGAAGTTGCAGCTGACGAGATGACCGGTCCGCTGATCTACAGCTTCTCCGAAGACGCAGTTGCTGCCGCGAAAATCGTGGCTGAATTCGCGAAAACCAACGACAAATTGGTGATTCGTGCAGGTGTGTACTCCGGTAAAGCTTTAGACGCTAACGGCGTGAAAGAGCTGGCCAGTATCCCTTCGAAAGAAGTGTTGTTGGCGCAGTTGCTTGGCTTGATGCAATCGCCCGTCTCCCGCACCGCTCGTGTGCTGGCGGCATTGGCAGAGAAAAAAGGCGAGGCCGCTGCAGCCTAAGGCTGAGCGACTGGTCTAACCCATTGAAGGAATATAAAAATGGCATTCGATAAAGACGCATTTTTGACGGCATTGGACGAAATGACCGTGATGGAACTCAACGATTTGGTGAAAGCCATCGAAGAGAAGTTTGGTGTGAGCGCAGCTGCTATGGCAGCCCCTGCTGCTGGCGGCGCAGCCGCTGGTGCAGCCGCTGAAGAGAAGACCGAATTTGACGTGATCCTGGCTGATGTTGGCGCCAACAAGGTGTCAGTGATTAAGGCGGTTCGCGAAATCACGGGTCTGGGTTTGAAAGAAGCCAAGGAATTGGTGGATGGCGCTCCCAAGCCTGTCAAAGAAGGTGCAAGCAAGGAAGAAGCAGACGCTGCTGCCAAGAAATTGGAAGAAGCTGGCGCCAAAGCCGAAGTCAAGTAATCGTCTTGGGCGCCCAACGGCGCCCATTTCGGTTGCTTTAGGGCTGGTTATTGCAACCAGCCTTTCGCGTTTCTAGCAGAGCGCACTTGAAATGAACCCCAATCATTTCAAGTGTCTTCTGAACCCGACAATAGAAGACTGCTTGGTACGGGCCGTGTGCAATGCACGGTCGTCAGCCATAGCTGGTAGTGGCCAGCCGCCAAGCCCGCTTCGCACACGTTGTGTGTGCGAGGTATCCGAGACCTGTCGACCAGCCGGAGAAAACATGGCCTATTCATTCACCGAACGCAAGCGCATTCGCAAAAGCTTTGGTAGTCGTGAGACTGTGATCGAAATTCCTTACCTGCTTCAAATGCAAAAAGATGCGTACACCGCATTTTTGCAAGCAGATTTGCCGCCCAAAAAGCGCAAGCACGAAGGCTTGCAAGCGGCCTTTGAGTCAGCTTTCCCCATCGTCTCGCACAACGGTTTTGTCGAGATGAAGTTCCTCGAGTACAACTTGGGCAAGCCCGCCTTTGATGTGCGTGAGTGTCAAACCCGCGGACTGACGTTTGCATCAGCCGTGCGTGCCCGTGTGCAACTGATCATCTATGACCGTGAGTCATCCACCCCCTCATCTAAGGTGGTTAAAGAGGTCAAAGAGCAAGAAGTCTATATGGGCGAAGTGCCTTTGATGACGGACAAAGGCTCGTTTGTGATCAACGGCACCGAGCGGGTGATCGTGTCTCAGCTGCACCGTTCGCCTGGCGTGTTCTTTGAGCACGACAAAGGCAAAACCCACAGCTCGGGTAAGTTGCTGTTCTCAGCGCGCATCATTCCCTACCGCGGATCTTGGTTGGACTTTGAGTTTGACCCCAAAGACTTTTTGTATTTCCGCGTAGACCGCCGCCGCAAGATGCCAGTGAGCATTTTGTTGAAGGCCATCGGCCTCACGCCCGAAGCAATTTTGGCAAACTTCTACGTCAACGACCACTTCCGTTTGATGGACAGCGGCGCCCAGATGGAGTTTGTGGCCGATCGCTTGAAGGGCGAACTCGCCCGCTTCGACCTGGTCGACAAGTCAGGCAAAGTGAT
>CBFIFT010000132.1:0-4440 GCA_965661935.1 Burkholderiaceae bacterium
GGGTCAGTCGGTAATCCCCCCATTTTGCGAGGGAGCCAGAAGTAGAGACTTCAAGCGGCCATGGCCAATTGGTTTAGACGGTAAGCCCCCGAGGCCAACATCTCGAGACAGGCACAACTGCGGGCATGAAAAAACCGCTGCCTCCTTGCGAAGACAACGGTTTTTGTTTGGTGGCCTGGGACGGGATCGAACCATCGACACGCGGATTTTCAATCCGCTGCTCTACCAACTGAGCTATTCCGGCGAAGACAGATATTATAGCGAGCGATTAATCTTTGCTTTCGCGGTGATAGCTGGTTACGCGTTCAACTTCATTTTTTGACCCCAGCATGACGCTGACGCGTTGGTGCAGGCCAGTGGGCTCGATGTCCAGGATGCGCTGGTGTCCATCTGTGGCGGCACCGCCAGCCTGTTCAATCAGCATGGCCATCGGGTTGCCTTCGTACATCAAGCGCAGCTTGCCCGGCTTATTGGGCTCGCGCTTATCCCACGGATACATGAAGACGCCGCCACGGGTGAGGATGCGGTGCACATCGGCCACCATGGAGGCAATCCATCTCATGTTGAAGTTCTTGCCGCGTGGGCCATCTGCTCCAGCCAAGCATTCATCGATGTAGCGTTTCATGGGCGCGGCCCAATGGCGCATGTTGCTCATGTTGATGGCGAATTCTTGTGTGTCTTCAGCGACGCGCACGTTCTCTTGGGTTAAGACGAACGAGCCTTTTTCTCGGTCCAGGGTAAACATGGCCACGCCGTTGCCCACCGTCAGAACCAGCGTGGTTTGCGGGCCATAGACGCAGTAGCCAGCCGCCAATTGTTTGTTGCCTGCTTGCAGGAAGTCTTCGGTGGTGATTCCTCGTTCACCCTCGGGCTTCTTGAGGACGCTGAAAATGGTACCAATGCTGACGTTGACATCGATGTTCGACGACCCATCGAGTGGGTCAAAAAGCAGGAGGTACTCGCCTTGGGGATAGCGGTTGGGTATGACGTGAATGCCTTCCATTTCTTCGCTGGCCATGGCTGCTAAGTGGCCGCCCCATTCGTTCGCCTCAATGAGTACTTCATTGGCGATGATGTCGAGCTTCTTTTGAATCTCACCTTGCACGTTTTCAGATGTCGTCGCCCCGAGCACGCCGCCAAGAGCGCCCTTGTTTACTGAAAGGGCGATGCTCTTACACGCGCGTGCCACGACTTCTAGCAACAGGCGCAACTGGGGCGGAATGCGACCGTGCTCGCGCTCTTGTTCAACGAGGTATCGGGTGAGGGTGATGTTGGTTTGGTTCATGTTGAGCCGCCTTCAATGGGTGAGCGAAGCACCGTTTGCGTTTAACGCTCTTTGAATGATTTCATTCACATCGGAACTGAGGTTGCCTTTTTGCGCCACTCGACTCAAGGCTTCGTGTGCCGCCTCTTTGTACGGCGAGGCCAAAATGGTCCAGCGATCGAGTGCGCGCGCAAGCCTTGCCGCGACTTGTGGGTTGGTCTCATCGAGTGCCATGACGTGATCGGCCCACAAGATGTAGCCGGCAGCATCAGGCCGATGAAAGGCGGCTGGGTTCGCTTGACAGAATGTCGACAGGACGCTGCGGGCACGGTTGGGGTTTTTGAGGCTAAAGCTGGGGTGTGCGATCAACCGCTTGATCACCTGTAGCACATGACCGGCGCGGTCAGGCTGCCCGGCTTGCAGAGCAAACCACTTGTCGATGACCAAAGGCTCATGCGCAAACCGTTTGAAGAAGAGGTCCAACGCTGGTTCAGCCAATGGGTGGCCGTTGTGCACCAAGGCGCTGATGGCCCCAACGCAGTCAGTCATGTTGTCGGCGCTCTTGAAGCGCTGGTATGCCTTGCCGGGCCAAACCGAGTCGCCTGTTGCCTGAGAGCGCATGACCAAGTACATCAATGCAAGGTTGGCCAAGGCGCGTTGCCCAGCATCTTTGCTATTTGGTTGGTAGGCGCCCAGAGGCCGGTTGCTTTCGTATGCTTTTAGCCATTGCTCGTGGAGGCGCTCGGCCAGTTGCTCTTGCAACGCTACACGAACTGCATGAACTTTTTGTGGGTCAACTTCGCTAAGTTGCTCTGCGAGGTAAGACTCGCTGGGCAGGGTCAACAAGAGTTCTTTGAACCCAGCATCCAAGTCAGGGTGGGTGATGATGTGAGCCAGAGCTTGAATGTAGGCGTCATCCAACGGACTAGGGCCATGCTCTAGTGCGTGCAATGCCCGCTTCATTGCGAGCTGTTGCGCTGCCTCCCAACGATTGAATGGGTCTGGATCGTGCGCCAACAGGTGCAGCCATTCAGCATCTTGCAAGGGGGTGCTCAATGCCACTGGTGCACTAAAACCGCGCAGCACCGATGGCACGCTACCTGGCGGCACCGATTGAAAAGAGAAGCTTTGTTCGTGCTCGTGCAACACCAACGTGGTTTCTGTCATTGACGCGGGTTCATCTGCATTGAGTTGAAGTGCAACCGGCCCACCATCAGGTCCTACGATACCCAGCGTCACTGGGATGACCATGGGCATGACCATGGCAGAGTTAGGGCTCATATGGGCCAGTTGCTGGCGGAAATGCAAGGTCAAAACCTGGTGCTCAGCGTTGTAGTCGCTGCTCATCTCTAGGCGGGGGGTTCCAGCCTGCGAATACCAACGCTTGAACTCGGGCAGGTATTGATTCAATGCTGAGCTCGGGTTTGCGTCAGCCATCGCCTGAGCAAAGTCGTCGCACGTCACCGCCTGGCCGTCATGGCGTTCAAAATAAAGCGCCATGCCTTTGGCAAAGCCTTCGCGCCCAACCAAAGTCTGCATCATCCGCACAACCTCAGCGCCTTTTTCATAGATGGTCACGGTGTAGAAGTTGTTGATCTCTTCATACTGATCTGGGCGCACTGGGTGAGCCATGGGCCCGGCGTCCTCAGGGAATTGCACGGCTCTGAGCAATCGCACATCTTCAATGCGCTTGACGCCTCGAGCCGAAGGGGAGCCCGCCATCTCTTGACTGAACTCTTGGTCTCTGAAAACCGTCAAACCCTCTTTGAGCGAGAGCTGAAACCAGTCCCTACAGGTGACACGGTTACCCGTCCAGTTGTGAAAGTACTCGTGTGCAACCACGCTCTCGACGTTACCAAAGTCGACGTCGGTCGCCGTCGCCGAGTTGGCCAACACGAACTTGGTGTTGAATATGTTGAGGCCCTTGTTCTCCATGGCTCCCATGTTGAAGTCGCTGGTCGCCACAATCATGAAGCGCTCCAAGTCGAGGGGCAAATTGAATCGATGTTCGTCCCACGCAATGGATGCCATCAGCGAGCGCATAGCATGGTCTGTCTTATCTAAGTCTCCTGGTCGAACGTAGATCTGGAGCAGGTGCTCGGCACCATTTCGGGCCTTGATGCGCTGCTCGCGTGCAACCAACGAGCCAGCAACCAAAGCAAACAGGTAACTTGGCTTTTTGTGGGGGTCATGCCATGTAGCAAAGTGACGCCCCTCTGGTAATGCACCTGACTCGATTAAGTTACCGTTGCTCAATAGCACCGGGTACTTGTGTGCATCTGCTCGCAATTGAACGGTGTAAACCGACATCACGTCGGGGCGATCCAAAAAATAGGTGATGCGTCGAAAACCCTCTGGCTCACACTGTGTGAAGAAGGTCTCCTGACTCACGAAAATACCCATCAATTGGGTGTTTTGATCCGGGGCGCAAGTGGTGAAAATTTCAACATCACATTCATCTGGCAGTTGTTCGAGCAGCAGTTGGCTACCGTCCATGCGAAAACTGCAACCTTTGCCGTCGACCATGACGCGTGCGAGGGTCAAATCTTCACCGTCCAAACGCAAGGTGGTCTCGCCACTCTCAGGGTTTCGGCGCACCCGCATGCGGTTCAACACGCGCGTCTTGCTCGCGTCGAGATCAATGGTGAGGTTGACCGAATCAATCCAGTGAGATGGGGCGGCGTATTGGTCGCGGCGCACCAATTTGCTTGCGCTGGGGACTGACAAATCGTTCATGTTTTACACGCCTTGTTTCAGTGAAGCTTGGATGAAAATATCTAAATCGCCGTCCAAGACTTTTTGTGTTGCGGAGACTTCCACATTGGTGCGCAAATCTTTGATTCGGCTGTTATCCAACACATAGGATCGGATTTGATGCCCCCAGCCAACATCGGTCTTGCCATCTTCTAGAGACTGCTGGGCCTCCATGCGCTTGCGCATCTCCAGATCAAACAGCTTTGAGCGCAGGCGCTTCCAGGCAACGTCTCGGTTGCTGTGCTGACTTCGGCCATCCTGACACTGCACCACAATGCCGGTCGGAATGTGGGTCAAACGGACCGCGGAATCGGTTTTGTTGATGTGTTGACCGCCTGCGCCACTGGCTCTATAGGTATCGGTTCGCACATCCGCTGGGTTGATATCGATCTCAATGCTGTCGTCCACTTCAGGGTAGACAA
>CBFIFT010000132.1:4450-4711 GCA_965661935.1 Burkholderiaceae bacterium
AAATGGGGACTTGCGCACCAAGCGGTGCACGCCCGTTTCGGTTCGCAGCAAACCAAACGCGTATTCACCTTCGATTTTGATCGTGGCGCCTTTGATTCCCGCCGTGTCTCCTGGCGACTCGTCTTCTATGGTGGTTTTAAAACCTTTGCGTTCCGCGTAGCGCAAGTATTGACGCAGCAACATACTGGCCCAATCACAAGCCTCCGTGCCACCCGCACCAGCTTGGATATCCAAGAAACAGTTGCTTGGATCTGCAGGGTT
>CBFIFT010000133.1:0-4543 GCA_965661935.1 Burkholderiaceae bacterium
CTACGCCGATGTGCACATGCACATGCCGGGTACCTGGAGCCTGCAGCGCGCCGCAGCCCTTCGATTGAGTGTCGAACAAGCGTTGATGAGCGCCGTGCCGGGCTTGCGCGCAACCATTCAGTTGTTACCCCTGACCGTCGAGGCGCACTTTGAAGGGCCCCATGAAAAAATGGAGTGACCCATGCTGAGCGTGATACAACGCGTCCAGTCCGCGCGGGTTGAGGTACAGGGCGCGGTGGTAGGTGAGATTCAAAATGGTTTGGCTGTTTTGGTGTGCGCGCAACCCAATGACACGATTGATGTTGCGCGCGCTATGGTTGACCGCTTATTGCGCATGCGCCTGTTCAGTGATGCGCAAGGGAAGATGAATTTGAGCCTGACTGATGTACAAGGCGGCTTGTTGTTGGTGAGCCAGTTCACACTGGCGGCTGATGTGCGCAAAGGCACCCGACCGGGATTTTCAGGTGCAGCCAAACCTGACGAAGCCAAGGCCTGGTACGACGCGTTGCTGAACGAAGCGCGCGCACGCCATCCTAAAGTTGCCGCGGGCGTGTTTGGTGCAAATATGCAACTCCACCTCATCAACGACGGTCCCGTCACCATTCCTTTTTCGCTGCCTTAAGGTCGCCAGCCCGGGGGGACTTGCAGAGCTAAGGCGACGCAACCGGGTCCCAGCAGGCACTGACCTCGACGCCCAATGTTGCCATGCGTCGCGCCATGGCGAGCACGGCGGCGTCTTTGCTCACGAGGGGACATTGCTGCTGGGCAGCTAGGTCCAAAAAACACTGGTCATCTGGATCCTTGCACGTGTAGCGCACCTTGGGTGCAGTCGGACAAACATCAACCCAACCATCGTAGATCGCGAGCACTTGGGTCGGATTCAGGCCGCGTGCGACACGCCGCTTGGCGATTGCTGGGTAGTCGAGCACACGCTCGAGTTCGTCTCGCATGTGTGAGGTTGCCCAGAGGCGCAACCGGTCTGCTTGCAATGCTTCGCGCATCGCATGACAGCGCTCTTCTTCAAACACCACCACATCGAGAACGATGTTGGTATCTGCCACCACATGGTTCATGCTGCTGGAGGGGGGGGAGTGCGGCGTGCCTGGATATCAAAGCGAAACAGCCGACATTCGATGGGGCCGTTGAATACAGGCACTCGCCTTGATTCTTTGAGGCGCATCAAACTCGGTAGCTTGGTATCCGGACTCAGTATCCATGCGCTCCAGCCATCAAAGTGGCTTTTCCAGTGAGCTGCTAGCGCGCTGTAAAAAGCGGCAGCACCTTCGCCGTCAAACTGTGTGGCGGAGGGGTCGCGCACGGGGACTCGGCGGTCATGGCCTCCTTTGGCAATGCCCGCCACGTCAATCCGTTCGCCATACGGGGGGTTCAACAACATCACCCCAGGCTTCGAGGACGGTGGCATGCGTTGCAAAGCGTCACCGCCACGCAACTCGAGGGCTTTGCCTACGCCTGCCCGCTCGGCATTGCGTTGCGCGAAGTCAACCATGCGGTGCGATACGTCGCTGCCAAAAACCACGGGCTCATCAGGCTGCCTCACTTGGTCGATTGCGCGGTTGCGCAAATCGAGCCACGCGCTGCGCTCAAACCCGATGAGCTTTTCAAAGGCAAACCGACGATTCAAGCCAGGAGCAATTTGACAGGCCATCTGAGCGGCTTCGATCGCGATGGTGCCACTGCCACAGCACGGGTCATACAAAGGTTGCCCACTGAGCGGTTGCCACCCGCTGGCCGTGATGAGTGCCGCAGCCAAGGTCTCTTTGAGTGGTGCGTCGCCCTTGTCTTGGCGCCACCCTCTCTTGAACAAGGGGTCGCCTGAGGTGTCGATAAAAATACTGGCGTCTGTCGCGCTCAGGTGCACCTGAATGCGCACTTGCGGGCGGTGTGTATCGACGCTGGGACGCTGGCCCGTGAGGTCGCGGAAGCGGTCCACCAAGCCGTCTTTGACCCTCAAAGCGGCAAAATTGATGCTCTTCAAAGGCGACTGATTGGCCGTGATGTCGATGCGAAACCACTCTTTGGGTGTGAACCAGTTTTCCCACGCCACCTGTCTAGAGAGCGCGTAAATATCGTCTTCAGTGCGGTAGGGGCCAATCGCCACCCTCAGCAACACGCGCTGTGCAAGGCGACTGTGCAAATTGAGGCGCATCACGTCTTGCCAGTTGCCCGTCAGCGATGCGCCTGCGCGGTGGGTTTGCGCGGCTTGTTGAGTGATGGATTGCGCTTCAGCAGCCAGCATGGCTTCGACACCGGCGGGGCACGGCATGAAAAGGTGGTAGGGCGTCACAGAGACTTTCGCAGGTTGGCAGGCGCAATGCGCATGGACTCTCGGTACTTGGCAACGGTGCGGCGCGCGCATTCAATGCCTTGCTCTTTGAGCATTTTGGATAGTTGGTTATCAGACAGTGGCTTTTGCGTGCTTTCGGCAGCAATCAATTGTTTGATGAGTGCCCGTACGGCGGTGCTGGATGCGTTGCCGCCCACTTCGGTGCCCAAGCCTGAGCCAAAAAAATACTTCAACTCAAACGTACCCCATGGGGTTGCCATGAACTTTGAGGTGGTCACTCGGCTGATCGTTGACTCGTGCAGACCCAGTTCATCGGCTATTTCACGCAGCACCATAGGGCGCATCGCCATCTCGCCGTGCAGGAAAAACCCCCTTTGGCGCATCACGATGGCACCAGACACGCGAATGATGGTGTCAAAGCGCTGCGCAATGTTTTTGATGAACCAGCGCGCCTCTTGTAATTTTTGTGAAGCAGCGCTGGCTTGGTTGACCTTGATGGCGGTGGCGTACTGGTCCATGACGCGCAGCCTGGGCATCACCGCGGGGTTGAGGTTGACTTTGAAATCATCGTCCTCTCTTGTCACGATGACATCGGGACGAATGATGAATTGCTCTGCGTTGCTAAAGCGGCGGCCAGGCTTGGGCTCGAGGGTGTGAATCAGCGCCAGTGCCTCGCGCACCAAAGCATCGCTCACCCCGCACAAACTGGAAAGTTTTTTGGTATCGCGCCGCGCGATCAATGACATCTCTTGTTGGCAAACCAACAAAGCCGCTTGCGCTACGGGGCTGTTTCGCAAGCCCTGGATCTGAATGGTCAGGCACTCTTGCAAATCACGGGCGCCCACGCCCAGCGGTTCCATGTCGTGCAAATACTCAAGCGCTTCTTCTAAAAGCTCAATGACCTCACTGAGCTGGCTACTCTGTGGGTCGCCTGTGAGGGAGGCGGCCAAGCTTTCTAACGAGTCCTCAAGGTAGCCGTCTTCATTGAGGTTGCCAATCAAAAAGTCCAAGGCACTGCGTACGGTCTCGCCGATGCGCAGCCCCATGGCTTGTTCATGCAGGTGGTCTGAAAGGGTGACGTGCCGGCTGGCCAAGTCTGAGGCGCTGGCACCGTCTTCGCTGGGCGCTGAGCGAGCGGGGGCATCGTCGCCCCATTCTGTGTCTTGCGTTGTCACTTCGACGGTGCCATCGCCCTCCCATGCTGCTTCTGTGGCTTCGCCGGGTTCAGGTGGATCTTCGGCGCTGAGAGGACCGGTTGCACCGGATGCATCAGGTATCGGCTCTGCCCAATCGACTTGCGCTTCTGCGATGGCGTCGCCAAGGCTCACCGATTGATCTTCGGCCTCTACGCCAAACGCGCTGGCATCGTCGTCAGCTGACTCGCGCTCTAAGAAAGGGTTTTCTTCTAGGATTTGTTCAATTTCTTGCTCCATCTCTAAGGTCGAGAGTTGCAAGAGCCGAATCGACTGCTGAAGCTGTGGCGTCAACGTGAGCTGTTGCGACATTCGCAACGACAGGCTGGGTTTCATACCGACGGCCATGCTCAGGCTCACATTCGGAAGTTTTCGCCCAAGTACACGCGGCGTACATCGGGGTTGTCCACGATTTCAGAGGCGCTACCCTGCGCAAGCACATGACCATCACTGATGAGGTAGGCCCGATCACAGATACCCAGCGTCTCTCGCACATTGTGGTCTGTGATCAAGACACCGATGCCTCGCCCTTTGAGAACTTGGATGATCCGCTGAATTTCTATGACCGCGATGGGGTCGATGCCTGCGAAAGGCTCGTCCAGCAAAATAAATGCAGGGTTGGTCGCCAACGCTCTGGCGATTTCAACACGCCGTCGCTCGCCACCTGACAAGGCAGGGGCAGGCGAGTCTCGCAGATGGTCAACCCGCAGGTCGTGTAGCAATTCGTCCAAGCGATCGTGGATGTGCTTGGCGCTCCAGCTTTTGCCGCGGGCATCGGTTTGCAATTCCAAAATAGCGCGAATATTTTGTTCGACGGTGAGCTTTCTAAAAATCGAGGCCTCTTGGGGCAAATACCCTAAACCTAGTCGCGCACGTTGGTGCATGGGCAAACGCTCAATCGGCTGCTGATCCAACCAGATGTGGCCCCCGTCTGCGCGAACCAAGCCAACAATCATGTAAAAGGAGGTGGTCTTGCCAGCTCCGTTGGGGCCTAGCAGGCCCACCACCTGACCTTGGTGAACCTCTAAGCTCACGTCTTTGACCA
>CBFIFT010000134.1:0-4480 GCA_965661935.1 Burkholderiaceae bacterium
ATTTCATCCACCAACTCGTGCGCCAGAGCCAAACCATCGGGCACGTATTTCATCAAACCTGGGCCGCCTTGGGTCAGCGCACAAAGCCCATTCATGGCGCTGTTGAAGCACGCCTTTTGCCAAATGTGGTTGATCACGCGCTCGACCCGCTGGGCCTGCACGCCCGCGGCCACCAAATCGGCAACCAGTGCGTCGCAAGCAGCATGCGAGGGCGCTGAGGCGTCATCGCTCAAAGGCCCCATCCAAGTCAAACTAGAGCCGTGTGTGCTGACATCCGCAGGGCCGTGCAACACCGCAGGCAGCATGGTGACGCCATGGATCACCCGCTCGCGATCAACCCACTGCGCCACGCATTCACCGTTGCCCAAACCGTTTTGCAACGTGACCCAAATGGCGCCGTCTAGGCGCTCGCGCAGTACTGACACAGCCGCGTCGGTTTGATGCGTCTTGGTCAACAAAAGGGCCACCCGCGTGGGCTCTGCTTCTTGGGGGGTACACGCTCTGACCTGCACGCTGTGCACTTGGTCACCAAAGCGCAGGCGCAGGCCGTGGGCCTGCACCGCATCGGCCGTCGCGCGCGTGCCGTTGATCAACTGCACCGTTTTGCCCAAGCGCGCCAACTGGGCGCCGATCACGCAGCCCACCGCGCCCGCGCCCACAATCGTGTAGTCCCAAGTATTTGCCATCTTCGGTTGCCCCTTGTTGTTCATCAACCCGCCGTCATTCAGGTGCTAGATTCTACGTTTGCGCTGGGCTTATGATGCCGCTTGATCGAGGAGAAACACTGTGAAAAACGACCCCAGATTTGACGTCCACCTCCCCCCCGCACCCGCTGGCATGAGCGATGCCGAATGGCAAGCCCGACTCGATCTGGCGCTGTGCTACCGACTGGTCGACCACCACCAGTGGACCAGCGTGGTCTACAACCACATCACGCTGCGCATCCCCGACAGCGACCATTTGCTCATCAACCCCTTTGGTATGCGGTACGACGAAATTCGGGCCAGTGACTTGGTCAAAATTGACTTGGACGGCAACATCTTGAGTGAAACCAACTGGCCTGTGAACTTGGCTGGCTACGTCATCCACTCGACCGTCCACCGCGCACGTCCCGATTTGCACTGTGTGCTGCACACCCATGAGGCGATCTCGCAAAGCCTTTGCGCCACCGACGCCGAGGTGATACCGGTGACGCAAGAGGGCTGCCAGTTCTATGAGCGTGTGGGCTATCACGAATTTGAGGGCATCGTGCTCGACGGCAGCGAGGGGCCGCGCATCACGCGCGCCTTGGGCGAGCACAACCACACCTTGGTGTTGCGCAACCATGGCTTGATCACCGCGGGTCCCACCGCAACCTGGGCCTTTGTGCGACACGTGGCTTTTATTCGCAACGCGCAGGTCCAAATCAACGCCATGGCGACTGGGCGCTTGCAGCGCATTTCTGAAGCCGTGATGCGCCACACCCGCGAGCAATTCGAAGGCGGCAGTGCTCAGGCCAATGCCCAAACCCGCCACCCCGAATGGCCCGCATTGATGCGCATGATCGACGCCAAAGACCCCAGCTGGAAGTCCTGAGGCCTCGCCAACGCCCACTGGCCCCAGGCTTGAGGCTTAGCCCAAGCTGGGGTTGACCAAGAACTTGCGCCCCGTGGCTTTGGCGTTGTAGCGCGCGATGGTCTGTGGCTCTAGCACCGCACTCAGGCTGATCTCGTCGCTGTAGTGGCTGGCAAAAGTGGTGTGCATCTCTGCCAGCACCCGCTTTCTCAAACCCGCTTGTATCTCAGGTGCCAACTGCTCGAGGTACGGAAACACCAGCCAGCCGCCCACGCCCCAAGACATCCCAAAGCGGCGCTCGATGACCGTTGGCCCCGTGTCCAGGTTGCCGTACAAATAGACTTGCTTGTGGGTGCTCGACCCATAGCGGCTGTAAGCCTGAGCGTTTCGACTGAGCGCTGCCTCCATCGCCGTCAAAATCGCGGTGGCCAAACCGCCGCCGCCGGTCGCGTCGAACCCCAGTGTGGCGCCCGTCTCAATCAGGGCCTGCGTGAGCTGCTCGGCGAAATCTGGGGCCGACTGGTCGCACACCCACTGTGCGCCCAAGTCGCGCAACAACTGGGCTTGCTCTGGTTTGCGCACAATGTTGACCAACGAAATGCCATCTGCCAAGCAGATCTTGAGCAACATTTGCCCCAGATTGGACGCCGCCGCCGTGTGAACCAAAGCCGTGTGCCCCTCGCGCCGCATGGTTTCAACAAATCCCAAAGCGGTGAGTGGGTTGATGAACAACGAGGCCCCTTGGGCCGCAGTCGCGCCATCGGGCAAAACCACGCATTGCGCGGCGTCCACGCGCCGGTACTGCGCGTACATGCCGCCAGCCAGCACCGCCACCGTCTTGCCCAGCAGGGCTTGAGCCTCTGGCGAGGCGCCGGCTTGCACCACCAGCCCCGCGCCTTCGTTGCCCACAGGCATGGCTTGGTTCAATCGCCCCGCTACCGCCCTTTGGCCCGCCTCAGACATAGGCGCTTGGGCAACTTGTGCGGTTTGCTCAACGCGGCTGACGTCAGCGGCACCCCACAACAGCCCCATATCTGAAGGGTTCAGGGGGGTGGCCTGCACCTGCACCACCACTTGGTGGGCCTCAGGCGCACCTGTGTCTTGTTGAACTAGCTCAACCGTGTGCCGCCCGTCGCTGTGGGCGGTGGACAGCAGCTGCAGACCTTGCAATGAAGCAGTACTCATGAATTGACCTCCGTCATGTGTGAATCAAAACGCAAACGGCTGACACTCACCAGCGCAGCAAAAATCGCTGCACCCGCGGCCAACCACAAAGCATGGTGCGCGCCCTGCGTCCCATACCAACCCAAAAACAGCGCCACTGCGGCCGCGCCCAAGGTCTGCCCCGTCAAACGGGCCATGGCAACCATGCCGCTGGCGCCCCCACTGCGGTGAGCGGGCGAGGTGCTCATGATGGCCTTCAAGTTGGGCGACTGAAACAAGCCAAAACCGACCCCGCACAAGCCCATGCGCCAAACGATATCGATCACATTGTGTTGCGCGCCCAGCCGCGCCAGCGCCCACAGCCCCACGCTGAGCAAGACCAGCCCAACAGCGCCCATGGCGCCCGGCCGCACGCGATCAGACAGGCGCCCCGCCATGGGGCCCATGAGCGCCACGGCCAGCGCCCAAGACGACAGCAAAAACCCCGTCTCAATGGCGTTTCGACCCAGCACGCTCTCAAAGTAAAAAGGCAGCGCCACAAAAGCCAACCCCTGCGCCATAAAAGACGACACTGAGGTCAACACCGACAGCGCAAACGGTGGATAGCGCAGCAAGTCCACCGGAAACATCGGCGCCGGGTGCCCCCGCTGGCGACTCGACATGGACCAAGCGCTGCACACCAGCACCGCCACCAGTGCCCACAGCACAGACGCGGCCGCGCCTTGCGTCCACGCCACCACCAGCCCCAAGCCTGAGCCAAACGTGGTGGCGGTCCACAGCATCAAGGGCAAATCAAGGCCGTGCTCGACTCGGGGCAATGCGCGTGGCAAGGTGTGCCACCCCAGCCACCCCGCCGCCGCGCAGACTGGCAGGTTCATCGCAAACAGCCACGGCCAGTCGGCCCAAGACAAGATCAGCGAAGCCACCGTCGAGCCAGAGGTGTAACCCAAGCCAACGACCAACGCATTCAATCCCACGCCACGGCCCAGTCGATGCGCGGGGTAAACCGTACGCACCAGCGCCAAATTGGTCGCCATGATGCCCGCCGCACCCGCACCCTGAAGCGCGCGCGCTGCCGCCAACCACCACAGATCGCGCGCCAAAGCACTGGCCAACGACGCCAATGCAAAAACCAATACGCCAGCCAAAAACACCCGCCTCGGCGCCAAGCGGTCACCCAATGCCGCCAGCGGAAACAAGCTGGCCACCACCGCCAACTGAAACGCGCTAACCACCCACACCGTGGCCGCGGGCGAGCTGCCCAGTGCCACCCCAATGGCGGGCAATGCCGTGTTGGCAATGGCCGTATCAAGCGCTGACAGCCACACGGGCACCATGATGGCGACCAACACCCGCCAAGACGGCATCTGACCGACCACAGGCGGAGCGGTGGGTGAGGTCGAAGGGGTAGGACTTGCTGACATGGCTAGGGCGAGATTCTGTGGGACAGCTGTCCCACGCCCTGCCATCTTGGAGACTCGCCAGCGCCAGGCAAGCCCCGCGCGCGTCAAAGCGTCAAAGGCCGGCGGCTTTGCGCCGTTGCTCAACCCAACGCCGTGAGAACAAGCCCACCAACAACGCGGGGACAAACCACAGCGCCTCGGGGTTGTCCATGTTCAAGGCGGCCAAGCCGGGGCCCGGGCAATAGCCAGCCAAGCCCCAGCCCACCCCAAAACACACAGCGCCCAGCACCAGTGGTCTATCGACATCGGTGCGCTTGGGCAGCGCAAAATGTGGCGCCAGCAAGGGGCCAGAGCGCTTA
>CBFIFT010000135.1:0-4426 GCA_965661935.1 Burkholderiaceae bacterium
GGCGTATTCCTCTTTCAGGACGTAGCTGTCAAAGTCAAAGTAGAGCACTTTCGCAAGATCGGGGGCTGCATCTGCTTGTCCAGCACTGCTGCCTAAATCGATCGATTTCACGGCATTTTGTCCGCCCTGTGCATTGCTAGAGGGCGAAGCCGATGCAGCTGCAGTCGCACCCGCGCCCTCGCCTCCTGCAGATGCGCCAGCATCGTTTAAATCGACTGTGCCACAGGCACTCAGGGCCAGCATCAGGCCACCAGCGACCGCGATTTTTAGTTTGAGGAACAAGGGGGATTGGTTGTTCATGTCTGTCTCCATCTGCTTGAATTATCTCTTTCGCTTGGGGATTATTGCCTAAACGGCCCCCAAGCAGGCTCCCGAATGTCACCCACGGCACCGGCAAGGCGTGAGCGAATGCGGCCATCTGCTGTCGTTGTCATCAGCGCCTCTTGCCCCTCGATCCGCGTGGCGTACATGATCATGCGGCCATTGGCAGAGAAGCTTGGGCTTTCGTCAGCAGATGTGCGCGTCAGCGCTCGCACTGCACCGGTCTCTAAGTCCATGGCATGAAGGCGGAACGCGCCATTGACCCTCGAGACGTAAACCAACGTCTTGCCATCTGGGCTGATGTCAGGCGAGACGTTGTAGTTACCGGTGTACGTGACTCGGCTTGCGGCGCCACCAACGGCAGCCATGCGATAGATTTGAGGCGAGCCGCCACGATCACTTACAAAATAAAGATACTGGCCATCTTTGGACCAAACGGGCTCTGTGTCGATGCTGACTGAATCGGTCAATCGCTCAGGCGTATTGGTGCTGAGATTGACGCTGTAAATCTGTGAATGCCCTGCCAAGGTGAGTGTTGCCACCAAACGCTGCCCGTCTGGTGACCAAGCCGGTGCAGAGTTTGAACCCTTGAAGTTAGCGACCAACTGCCGTTTACCAGTGGCCACTGTGTGCACGTAAATCACTGGCTTCTGAGACTCAAACGACACATATGCCAGTCGCGTACCGTCAGGTGACCATGTCGGCGAAATAATGGGCTCCGGGCTGGCAAGGGCAACCTGAGCGTTCTGACCATCGGCGTCTGCCACCCACAAAGAAAACCGCTTCGACACCTGAGTCACATAGGCAATGCGAGTCGAGAAGATGCCCGGGTCCCCCGTCAACTTTTCGTAAATCGAATCAGATACTTTGTGCGCAGCGAGGCGCAGGTCACCAGCCTCAACAGGAAAGCTCACACCGCCTAAATCTTGGCCCTGCACCACATCCCACAGGCGGTAACGGACATCCCAGCGCCCATCAGGCATCTGGCGCACGCTGCCCGTAACCAGCGCATCCACGCCAAACGCCTTCCACGGCGCCAAATCGGGGCGGGTGCTCTCATTGAGGACTTCACCATTGACCATGACGTGCCGAAACAGACCACTGCGCTCCAAGTCAGCGATGACGATTTGATCGACATCCACTGGCGCGCCCTGCCGACCCTCGAAGGCAGCCACGGCGAATGGCCTTTGGGTCAGGCCCACACCGCGCACCTCAACTTGGAACTGCGCATGCGCCAGGGGCGCAAGCCCCGCAGCACTGAGGGCAGCCAGCCCGCTCACCATCTGGCGGCGACTTACCCCCTGGGCGGGAGCCTGAATTAGGGTGTCAGCGTGTCGTTTCATGGTTCAAATCAATTTTTGCGGCGAGAGTGAAGAAATCATGCGTTCAGGTTCAGATGCCCGACCCTCACGATCATAACGAACCTACAGAGCCTCAGTGTGAAACCAATGTGAAGTGACGTGAAGTCTGAGGCCATTAGCGCAAAACAATGTCGTAATGCTCTACCGAAACCACTTGATCTGCATGCAGCGAAATGGGTTTACCAATGAAGGCACTCAACCCCGCCAAATGGCTGCGCTCCTCATCTAAAAACATTTCGATCACCCGAGGGTGCGCGATCACTCGAAACTCTTGCGGGTTGAAACTGCGTGCCTCAGTGAGAATTTCTCGCAAAATGTCGTAGCAAATGGTTCTGGGGGTTTTCAACATCCCCCTCCCGTCGCAAGCCTCGCACGTCTCGCTGAGAGACTGGGCCAGAGATTCACGGTCTCGCTTGCGGGTCAGCTCGAGCAAGCCCAGCGGCGAAAACGCACCAATCTGGGTCTTTACCCTGTCTTTACCGAGCTGGCGACTCAAAGCCTCTCGGGTCGCATCGCGATGTGCTACCGAAGCCATGTCGATGAAATCAATCACGACAATTCCACCCAAATTGCGCAAGCGCAATTGGCGCGCAATGGCAAGCGCCGCCTCAAGGTTGGTTTTGAATATGGTCTCGTCAAAATTGCGCGAGCCCACATAGCCGCCCGTGTTCACATCGATAGATATCAGCGCCTCGGTTTGATCAATGATGAGGTAGCCACCCGACTTGAGGTCTACCCGACGCTGCAACGCCTTCTTGATCTCACCATCTACGTCATAAAGGTCGAAAACCGTTCGCTCACCCGTGTGCAGCTCGATTTTGTTGGCCAGGGACGGCATGTAGTCCAAGGCAAATTTCTTGAGCAAAGACAACTGCTCTTGGGAGTCAACCAAAACACGCTGCGTCTCTTCTGTGGTCAAGTCACGCAACACGCGTTGCAACAAATTGAGATCGGCGTAGAGCAGCTGCCCAGGCCCTTGCGATAGAGCCGCACTTTGCACCTGCGCCCAGGTGCGGTAGAGGTACTGCATGTCTTGGCGCCACTCATCGTCCGATGCGTCTTCAGCATTGGTGCGCAAAATAAAACCCCCTGCTTCAGGATCGGCCAATGCAGCCAAACGATCGCGCAACATTTCGCGCTGTTGAGGTGGGATCTTCTGAGACACACCAATGTGCTTTTCTTTTGGCAAGTAAACCAAAAAGCGGCCGGCGATGCTGACCTGTGCAGTCAAGCGCGCGCCCTTGGTCCCGAGCGGGTCCTTGAGCACTTGCACCACCAAACGCTGACCTTCATGCAGTTGGCGCTCAATGGGCAAGGTAGGGTTGGCATCGACCTCTTCCTTGGCCATGCGAGGCGACAAGTCTGCAACGTGCAAGAACCCCGCCCGCTCAAGCCCGATATCGACAAATGCAGACTGCATCCCCGGCAAGACACGGGTCACCTTGCCCAAATACACATTGCCGACCAAGCCGCGCTCTAGGGCGCGCTCAATGATCACCTCTTGCACGGCGCCTTGCTCAATCAAAGCAACTCGCGTCTCTTGGGGGGACCAATTGATCAGAATTTCGTGTTGCATACCCTTGACCCGCCTTAAAACAAAGGGAAACCAGCGCGCGCGAATAGCCGCGAAGTCTCGTGGGCGGGTAGGCCCATGATTCCCGTGTAACTGCCGCTCAAGTGCGTGGTCCACAACCCTGCTTGCCCTTGAATGGCGTAGCCCCCTGCCTTGCCCTCGGGCTCGCCAGAAGCAACGTAGCGAGCAATCTCGGCGTCGTTGAGTTCCGCGAAAGTCACCCGTGAGTGACTCAGCTCAAGATCCTCAAATGTGCCATCCCCTAGGCTAACTGCGGTGAACACGTCATGCGTTCGACCTTGCAATGCACGCAACATGTCAGCCGCATGCTGCGCATCTCTGGGCTTGCCCAGAATGTCGTTACCCAGCGCAACCGTGGTGTCGGCACACAAAATGAGCCGGCTGCTGAGGCCGCGCGCCTGGCGCCGCACCAACGCGGCCTGAAGCTTCAATTGGGTGATGCGGCAGACATAGGTCTTGGGGTCCTCGTCGGGCGTTTGCATTTCCAGAGCCTCCGCATCTTCCTGGGCATCGGCCAGCAAGAGTTCAAACTCAACTCCCCACTCACGCAGCAGGGCCTGGCGTCGAGGGCTCTGAGAGGCAAGGTAAATGCGCGCTTTGGCCGGTGGTGCCATCTTCATTCTCGGTGGTAGGGGTGGTGGGCGTTGATGGACCACGCCCGGTAAAGTTGTTCGACCAACAACACCCGGGCCATGGCATGAGGCAGCGTGAGGTGGGACAAGCGCAATTGCTGATTGGCGCGCTGTTTGAGTTCTGGATCAATGCCATCAGGCCCACCGATGATCAAAGCCACATCTTGGGCGGCCAACTGCCAGTCGGTGAGTTGCTGAGCCAATTCTTGGGTCGTCACCGAGCGACCTCTTTCATCAAGAACGACGATGTGCGCACCTTTTGGAATCACAGCCTCAATGCGCTCGCGCTCGAGCGCCATGGCACTGGCAACATCGCCAAGTGATGCCCGGTGGGCCACCTTGACGGTCTTGATCTCGAACTTCAACTCGGGCGGAAACCGCTTGGCGTAGTCAGCCGTTGCAGTCTGCGCCCAATCTGGGATTTTTTGCCCCACCGCAACCAACACCAGCTTCATCTAGCGGCCCCTGCGCTCTTGCGGCCCGCAACTCAGCTCGAACTGGCTGAGCGTCGGGTGGTC
>CBFIFT010000136.1:0-4393 GCA_965661935.1 Burkholderiaceae bacterium
ATGTCGAGAGGGCTCCGTAAATCGTCTTGCCTGCAAGACCGCTGCGCACACGCTCCGCATCGTTCGCCACGTCGGCGAAGACTGCCCAATCGATGCAGTGTTGGTCGTTGAGGTAATAGCCCGCCTCGGTAACAGTGAACGAAATAATTTTGGTGTTTGGGCTCGCGGTCTGCGCTATCAACTCATCCAGGTCTTCGGTGTAAGGGATGACTTTTTGAATGCTGGTGATCCGCGTGTAACGGTGGTCGCTCGATGGCGAGATGGTCTCTAAGGTGTATGCACCGCCTTGGCTGATCAGTGCGTCGACGATATCGGTCATGTCGGCGCGAATGTTGCCCGCTATCAAACCCCATTGGGTGTCGCCCGAGGCTTGTAAAGCGTGGATGTATGCGGCTTGGTGCGCTCGGTGAAATGAGCCAAGGCCCAAGTGCAGAATGATGTTCATGGAAGGCTCCGTGTTGAAGTAGATCGCGGGTGCTCTCGCCTTGGTGTTCTCAAAGGTCAAACCGCGTTGGCATGGCGATCACGTCGCGAATGGTCATATGGGTAGGGCGCGTCAGCATGAATACGGCGATTTCGGCGATCTCGGTCGCTTCGAGCAAACAGGCATCTTGCTTCGCCTGTTCTAAGCGCTCTGGTGACCAGTCGCGCAATAGTCCTGTGGCCACGGGACCAGGGGAAATGGCGCCAATTCGAATGCCATCGTCGCGAACCTGCCGACGCGTGGTTTGCACAAAGCAGTCAATTGCCCATTTGGTGCTCGCATAAACAGGCTCCCACGGTGTCGGGTAGTGGGCTGCGAGTGAGCTGGTCACCAAAATGTCGCCGCCGCCATGGGCTTTCATGTGCACCACGGCATCGCGGACGTTCTTCATGACCACGGCTAGGTTGAGTTGAACCACGCGGTCAATGTCGTCGTGGGCAGCATCTGTCAAATCACCGCCGAGGTAGGCGCCAGCATTGGCATGAAAGATGTCCATGCGCGGCGTGAGCTCCAGCACGCGAGCCATGAGGTTGCGACACGCGTCTGTTTTGAGTAAATCCAGGTTCAATGCGCTGAGGGTTGGTCCCAGCTGGCTCACCATGGCTTCCAGGGCCTGCTGATCTCTATCGATGGCGATGACGCGAGCGCCGCAGGCTACCAGCGCGGCCGCCGTGGCCTGGCCGATGCCTGAGCCAGCACCAGTGACTACCGCGACTTTGCCCTTGAGGCGATCATGCAGGTAGGGTTTCATGGTGCGAGCTGTGAGATGCGCCGACGACTCGGCCTTTGCCATCGAACCAGTGCGCTTGGTTCGTGTCGATTGAAAGGTGAATTTTGTCGCCCGCTCGGCATGTGGCGCGCTGCACTTGGCGTGAGACCCATTGCGCGCCGCTGGCCGTGGTGGCGTAGATCAAGGTTTCAGCCCCCAATGCTTCAACCAAGTCGACTTCGGCAGCGATGTCGGCGGTATCTGCGGACAGAGAAACACCCTCTGGTCGCAAACCAATTGAGCCGTCGGCGGCATCACTGGGTGCCAGCTCGCGCACCGATGGGGGCAACTTGTCCAGCGCAACGATGTTCATTTGAGGCGTGCCGATAAACTGAGCCACAAACTGATTGGCGGGGCGGTCGTACAGCTCTAACGGCGTGCCCACCTGTTCAATGATGCCATCGCGCAAAACGACGACCCGATCGGCTAGCGTCATGGCCTCGATTTGGTCGTGGGTGACGTAAATGGTCGTTGCGCCTAAGTCGCGGTGCAACTTGGCAATTTCAACCCGTGTCTGACCCCGAAGCGCAGCGTCTAAGTTAGACAGAGGCTCATCGAACAAGAATACCTTGGGCGCCCGAACGATGGCACGCCCAATGGCTACGCGCTGGCGCTGGCCGCCTGACAGTTCTTTGGGTGTGCGCGCCAAGTAGTCTGTGAGGTTCAAGATGTCGGCCGCTCGCTCTACCTTGGATTGAATCTCTTGCTGGCTGACTCCGGCGAGTTTGAGCGCAAAGCTCATGTTGTCGAAGACGCTCATGTGGGGGTACAGCGCGTAGCTTTGGAAAACCATCGCCAAGTCACGTTTGCTAGAGGCCTCGTGTGTGATGTCCCGGCCATCCAATGACAGCACGCCGCCGTCAATGTGCTCCAAGCCAGCAATCAAGCGCAACAGCGTCGATTTGCCACAGCCCGATGGGCCGACGAAGACAATGAATTCGCCTTCTTCGATGGACAGATTGATGCCTTTGATGGCGCGGTGGTCACCAAAGTATTTTTCGATTTCTTGGAGGTGTAGGTAAGACATGATGTGTATCCGTTTTTTGTGAGTGCTTTATTTCACGGCACCAAAAGTGAGCCCTTGTACCAATTGCTTTTGACTGAACCAGCCAAAGACGACGATGGGGGCGATGGCCATGAGCGAGGCCGCTGACAATTTGGACCAAAAGAGCCCTTCGGGACTGGAGTAGCTGGCAATCAAGGCGGCCAGCGTGCCGGCCTTTGCCGCAGACAGGTTCAGTGCCCAAAAGGCTTCATTCCAAGCCAGCACAAGACAGAGCAGGCCGGTGGATGCGATGGTTCCCATGCCCAGCGGTAGCAGCACTTGGCGAAACTCTTGCCAAAGGGTTGCCCCGTCCATGCGCGCTGCCTCGAGGATCTCGGGCGGTATGTCCTTCAGGCCTGAATACAGCATCCAAACCATGATGGGCAGGTTGGTCATGGTGAAAACGATGATCAAGCCGGTTCGTGTGTCGAGCAAATGGGTCATTTGCGCCAAGACGTAAATGGGTACCAGAGCGCCTACGGCTGGCATCATCTTGGTCGAGAGCATCCACATGAGCATGTTCTTGGTGGACTTGGACTTGAAGAAGGCCATTGAGTAAGCGGCTGGAAACGCGATCATCAATCCAAGAACGGTGGAGCCCACGCTGGTGATCAGTGAGTTTTGGGCATAGAGCAGGTAGTTGCTGCGGGCTTGAACCTCTGTGAAGTTCTCAAGCGTGGGTATGAAGGTCCAAAGCGGTGGCACAGCAATGGCTTGAAGCTCGGTCTTGAACGCAGTGATGATCAACCAAGCCAGCGGGAAGAACAACAGCAGGGCAATGGTCCAAGCCAGCGTGGTGCGAAGCCACTGCGCGGCGGAGAATGGGGTTTTGTGACGTTGCGACATGGGTTTACTCACTTGTCGAGGTTTTTGCCGACCATGCGGATCAGAAAAACAGCTGCGATGTTGGCCAAAATGATCGCGAATACCGCGCCTGCGGAGGCCGCGCCTGCATCGAAGTTGAGCAGTGCTTGCTTGAAGATCAAAAACGCCATGTTGGTCGATGCATCGCCGGGGCCACCGCTGGTTGTGGTGAATATCTCGGCAAAAATAGATAGCAAGAAAATCATCTCGATCATCACCACCACGGCAATGGCGCGCGACAAATGAGGCAAGTAGAGGTAGCGCAGTTGTTGCCAGTAGTTGGCGCCGTCCATGCGCGCTGCTTCGAGCTGCTCTCTATCCATGCTTTGCAAGGATGTGATGAAAATCAGGGTGCCAAATGGCAACCATTGCCAAGTCACCATCACGATGATGGACAGCAATGGAAAGTCACCCAGCCAATTGACGGGCTCAGCACCAAAGAATATCCACACTTGTGCGAGCACGCCGTAGATGGGGTTCATCATCATGTGCTTCCACAGCAATGCATTGACGGTGGGCATGACGAAAAAGGGCGAGATCAACAAGATTCGCACCAAGCCACGGCCTGGAAAAGGGGCATCAATCAACAAAGCGATGCCGATTCCCATGACCACCGAACACAGCACCACACTGCCCAGCAGCAGCAAGGTGTTGATCACCGACGTTGTGAACGAAGGGTCGGTGATGAAATATTCGTAGTTCTCAAGCCCGGCGAATCCACTGACTTCGGGCTGAAGAAGGTTGTAGCGAATGACCGAAAAATACAAAGTCATCAGCAGGGGCACCAACATCCAAAGCAAAAGCGTGGATACGGCAGGTGCCAACAGTAATCTGGGCAGGGTTCGATTCATGTGCGCAGCCTGACTGTTTCGGTGCGGCAAGCGACCCGCACGCGATGTGAAAAAGAGGGGCGGGGGCGATTGATGGGCAACCGCCCCGGCCTAGCAACATCAACGTTGCTCAACCATGGAGAAAAATATTTGAGAGCCGCGCGCTCATGACCAGGTCAAATTCGCGCGGCACCCCATGCTTACTTGTAGTAGCCCGCGCGCTTCATCTGGCGCTCAGCTGCGACTTGGCTGGCCTTGAGGGCTTCGTCAACGGTTTTCTGACCCGCGAGAGCAGCGCTCAACTCTTGGCCCACAGCAGCACCAATCGCCTGAAATTCAGGGATTGCTGCAAATTGCACGCCCACATAGGGTGAAGGCGGCAAGGTGCTGTCATTGGGGTT
>CBFIFT010000137.1:0-4393 GCA_965661935.1 Burkholderiaceae bacterium
GCTCGATATGCTCGAGTCAGCCAAGACTCCCCAACCTTGACTTTCTCTGGCCCACTGCAACGCCAGAGTGCAGCCGGCCTGCGCGAGAGCGTGCCAGGCCCAAGACCCTAGACTCTAGACCCAACACATTGAGTGCACACCCTCAGGGTGATGCCGTGCACAGAACGGGCTGCGCAAGCCGTCGACGACATGGCGGGTGACGCTGCTGCACATGGGTACCCTGCCCTTTGGCTTGAGGTGCATCGCTCTACACGGCGACCGCTTGCTGTAGACCCCATTGTCACCAATGGATGTTTACCCCTAATTTTGTGATTTGTTTTTTGCTTATCCTTGTCCCATGGATAGCTCAAAATGAACACACAAACGTGGCGTCTGCATCTAGCCTGTCGGCAGATACCCAAGCACCACCTCAAAAAATCCAAGACCTCATGACCCAACAAGGTGTCAACTGCGTCACCGCTTGACGCACGCAGCGCCCAACCGACTTGCCACCATGACTTACATCCTCGCACTCGACCAAGGCACCTCTAGCTCTCGCACCATCGTCTTTGACGCCAGCGGCCAGATCGTCACCCTTGCGCAGCAAGAGTTTCCCCAGATTTACCCGCAGCCTGGCTGGGTCGAGCACGACCCCATGGCGATTTGGCGCAGCCAACTGCAAACCCTGCAACAAGCGATGCGGCAATGCGGCTTGAGTGCCAGCGAGATCACCAGCCTGGGGGTCACCAACCAGCGCGAGACCACGGTGGTCTGGGACCGCCGCACCGGCCAGCCGGTCTACAACGCCATTGTTTGGCAAGACCGGCGCTCCGAGCCCACTTGCGCCGAGTTGCGGGCGCGCGGCCTGAGCGAGGCCGTCGAACGCAGCACGGGTCTGCGCATTGATGCATATTTTTCTGCCACCAAGCTGCATTGGATTTTGGAAAACGTCAGCGGCGCCCGCGCTTTGGCCGAGCAAGGCCACCTGGCCTTTGGCACGGTGGATACGTGGTTGATCTGGCAGCTCACGCAGGGCAAGCGCCACGTCACCGACGTCAGCAACGCGGCGCGCACCATGTTGTTCAACATCCACACCAACCAGTGGGACGATGACCTTTTGGATGCCCTCCAAATACCGCGCAGTCTGATGCCAGAGGTCTTGCCATCGAGCGCCGATTTTGGTTTGACCGACGCGGCCATCACCCAGAGCGCCATACCCATTGGCGGCGTCGCCGGCGACCAGCAAAGCGCCCTGTTTGGCCAAGCCTGTTTTTACGCAGGGCAAGCCAAAAACACCTATGGCACGGGCTGCTTCATGCTGACCCACACCGGGGCCCAAGCGCCGCGCAGCGCCAACGGTTTGATCACCACCGCCGCCGCACAAGCAGACGCCACCCCGCAGTACGCCATGGAAGGCAGCGTGTTCATTGGTGGCTCGGTGGTCCAGTGGCTGCGCGACGGCTTGCACGCCATCCAAAGCAGTGGCGAGGTCGAACAACTGGCCACCCAAGTACCCGATGCAGGCGGCGTGGTCGTGGTGCCCGCCTTTACTGGCCTGGGTGCGCCCTATTGGGACGCCAACGCGCGGGGCACCATCACGGGCCTGACACGCGGCACGACCATGGCCCACATTGCGCGCGCGGCGTTAGAGAGCATTGCCTTTCAAAGCGCCGCTTTGCTGCAGGCCATGAACCGCGACGCTGCCGCCTTTGGCGCACAAACGGTGAGCGAGTTGCGGGTGGACGGTGGCGCCTGTATCAACGACATGCTGATGCAGTTCCAGGCCGACCTCTTGGGCATCACGGTGGTGCGCCCGAGGGTCACAGAGACCACCGCCTTGGGTGCAGCCTATTTGGCCGGCATACATGCGGGCGTGTTCGCCAACGTCGAAGAGCTCTCGCACCTGTGGCAAGCCGAGCGCCGCTTTGAGCCCACGCTCTCTCGCGCCCAAGCCCAAGAGCGCATGGCGGTTTGGGAGCACGCGGTGCGCCAAACCGTTGCCGCCTGACCCCACGCGCGCGGCATCAGTACCCAAGGTGTGCACGGCTTCGCGGGCAGCCGCCCGCGGCCTTGGCTTTAGCGGCTGAGTATGCGGTTAGAGATGCGGATGGTGGCGACCACGGTTTGGGCGTCGCGGTTTTCAAGGCGGGCTTCGCCTTCGTGCAGTTTGGCGATTTCGCTGACAAAGCTCAGACCCACGCCGCTGCCTTTTTTACCTTGTCGATTGGGCAGCGAGTAAAAGCGCTCAAAGGCGCGCTCTAGCGCGTAGTCGGGCACCGGTGTGCCGGTGTTGGTGACGCTGATGCTGAGGTAGCTGGCATCGGCCTGCGCACTGAGGGTCACGGTGCTGCCGGCTTGGGCGTGTTCGATGGCGTTTTTGACGAGGTTGATCAGCGCCTGACCAAGCAAAAAGTGGTCACCCATGACGCTGTCTGGGCTGGGCTGCACATGGATGCGCACGCCGCTGGCGTTGGCAAAGTCAGCCTGCGATTGCGCAACGTCTTGCATCAGCGCTTGTACCGAAATCATCGAGACCGAGTTGAGTTGCCCAGCGTTTTCAATTTGGGCCAGCGTCAACAAGCGCTCAATCAGCTCTTGCAAGCGGTTGGACTGGGTCAAGATGTTGTCTAGAAACAGCTGGCGCTTGGCGGGCGGTAGGTTTTCATTGAGCAACTCGGCAGCACCGTGAATGCCGGCAATGGGAGCCTTGAGCTGGTGCGTGAGGCTTTGGATGTAGGTTTCGATGTATTGCTTGCCGTCTAGCGAGCGGCGCATTTCGTCTAGAGCTTTTTCGACGTCGCCGATTTCGTTGTTGCCAATGGTGGGCCGCTTGACTTGTAGCCCTCGACTGATGTCGATCGCGTATTGCTGCAATCTGGCCAGGGGTCGCGTCATGGTGCGGTAGGTCAGGTAGCCAATCCACGCAAATATGGCTGCCACGATCAGGCCCGAGAGCCACAAGCCGTGGCTGAGGTTTTGGATAAAGGTGTCTAGGTTGCGCGTGGGCTTGCCCACGGCAAGCACGCCGATCACGTCACCTGCAAAGGTGATGGGGCGTGCCACATACATGGTTGAGCCCTCGAAATAAAGTGGATCGCCGTGGGTGGTGCGCGCACCGTATTGGCCCTTGAGTGCCAGGGCAACATCGCGCCAGTTGGCGTAGTTTTCGCCAAGGTCACGGTCGTTGTCCGAGTCGAACACCACGGTGCCTTTGTGGTCAGTGACGTAGATGCGGGTGTCGACCTTGGTTTTTTGCAGCGAAAAAATTTGAGCGTCCAGCTGGCGCGCCTGCAGGCCTTGGTAGGCGTGGCGCAGCTTAACGGCTGAGATGCGGGGCTGGCGACCGCGCTCAACTTCGACGCTGGTTTGGCTCACCAGTGCGGCCATGGTCTCGGCAAAGTCGACCAACACCTCTTCTTGCGCCTCGCGGTAGCGGGGGCGGATTTCATCGGCCACAAAGTAGACAAAACCCAAAATCGCCAAGCCGACGATCAAGGTGATCGTGAGGTTGAGCTGGGTTTGTATTTTCATTGGCCGTGAGGGCTAAAGCTGTAGCCCTGCCCTCGGTGCGTTTTGATGGGCGCGGCATTGGGATCGCAGAGCTTGAGCTTTTGCCGCAGCACTTTGATGTGGGTGTCGACCGTGCGGTCAAAGCTGTCGTCGGACTCGACCCAGACCAAATCCATCAATTCGCTTCGGCTGTAGATTCGCCCGGGGTGGCGCATGAGGGTCGACAAAACCCCGTATTCGTAGCGTGTGAGGTCCAACAGCGTGCCCTGGAAGGTGATGCGCTTGGACTCGGGGTCGTCTATGTAGCCTCCGGTGGGCGAGGCGCTGGCGACGGTGCCGCCACTGCCCGGGCGCAGGCGGGCGCGCACGCGGGCCGAGAGTATGCGCGGGCTGAAGGGCTTGGTGATGTAGTCGTCTGCGCCCAGCTCAAAGCCCAGCACTTGGTCGACTTCACTGCTGCGTGAGGTTAAGAAAACGATTTTTGCCGCGCAGCGCTTGCGCAATTCACGAAACACGTCAAAGCCGTTGGCATCGGGTAGGCCAATGTCCAACAAGACCAACTCTACGGGCTCTTGGCCAACGCGCTCTAGGGCTTTTGCGCCGGTGCTGACCCAAGCGCAAGTGATGCCTTCGCTCTCTAGCGCGTAGATGACGGCATCGGCGATGGCGGGCTCATCTTCGACCAATAAGACGTCCACGGGGCTTCCTCAACAAATAAATATTTGACTTCACATTCGCATCAAATTGTCATCAATTTGATCCGACATCCTACCCCCACTTAGCAACCACTACCGGAGGTATCGATGACAAACTTCAGCCTGTTTTTATTTCGCCCACAGCCTTGGCTGGCGGCGGCATTTTTGATTTGTTCCCAGGCCTGGGGGGCCATGGAGCACGTCCACCC
>CBFIFT010000138.1:0-4378 GCA_965661935.1 Burkholderiaceae bacterium
GAAGCCTTGTTGGCTCTGCCACGCTTGATCCCACGCGGCAGCGAAGTCTTGGGTCCTCTGTACCCGCACCGAGCCATACCCATAGGCTCGGGCCAAAGCCGCAAAATCAGGGTTCATGAGGGCCGAGCCGGCTAGCCTTGCGGGATAGTTCCGCTCTTGGTGCATCCGAATCGTCCCATACATCCCATTGTTGACAAGCACCACCACGGTTTTCGCACCTTGCGACACGGCTGTCGCGAGCTCTTGCCCATTCATCAAAAAATCACCATCGCCCACAAATGTCAGCACCGGGCGGCCAGAGACAATGGCAGCCGCTACACCGGCAGGCAAGCCATAGCCCATCGAGCCATTGGTCGGCGCCAGTTGGGTGCGCTGGCCCCTTGCCCAGCCAGGCAGCGGCACGAATCTGTGCAACCAGGTCGCAAAGTTACCTGCGCCATTGGTATAAACCGCTGCTTCTGGCAAATGCGCACGAATGTGTGCCATCACCGCAAACATGTCTAAGTCACCTGGGGTGTCGCGCCTTGCTTTCACGGGGTCCGAGTGATCCAAATATTGCTGCCTCAAGCCATCCAACCAATCGGTCCACGCACACGCGGGTGGGGGCTCAGCCGCCGCCAGCTCGGCAGCGACTTCTGGCATACCGGCACATAAGCTCAGCTCTGGTGAATAGACGCGATTGAGCTCCTCGGGGTCAGCGTGAACGTGGATCATGCCCGGGCGCACCTCACCTACGGGCAAAAGCTCGTAGCCTGACGTGGTCGACTCGCCCATGCGCGCGCCCAACACCAGCAGCACATCTGCCTCGCGCACGGCCTTGGCCAAATGCGGCGCAACCCCTAGCCCCACATCCCCAACGTAGTGTGAATCTGCATGGTCAAACAAATCTTGGAACCGAAAAGCGCAGGCGACTGGCAAGTGCCAGGCGTGGGCAAAACGCTCTAGTTCGGCACAAGCCTCGGTGCTCCAGCCGCCCCCGCCCAACACCACCAGTGGCCGCTTCGCACCAGCCAAGCGACGCAACAAAGCGTTGAATGCCGTGGTTCCAACGCCGGGGCGCACTGGCTCCACACGCGGCAAGGGCTGGGCATTGACAGCCCGAGTCAACATATCCTCAGGCAAGACCAAAACGACGGGGCCCGGGCGTCCATTCATGGCCGTTGCAAAGGCCCTTTGAACGTATTCAGGCAAGCGCTCTGCATCGTCAACCCGCTGCACCATTTTGGCCAAAGGGTTGAACATGGCAATGAAATCAACCTCCTGGAAGGCCTCACGATCACGGGCATCTTGCGCCACATCGCCGATCAACAACACCATAGGCGTTGAGTCTTGAAACGCCGTGTGCACACCCACACAAGCATTGGTCGCGCCTGGGCCGCGCGTCACAAAGCAAACCCCAGGGCGCCCCGTCAATTTGCCCACCGCTTCAGCCATGTAGGCAGCACCACCCTCTTGGCGGTTGGCGACAAATTGGATGCGCGATGCGTGTTCGTGGAAACCATCCAAGGCGGCAAGATAGCTCTCACCTGGCACCCCAAAAACGTGGGTGACGCCTTGCTCCATCAAGCATCTGACCAAAAGGTGCCCAGCCACCTCTGTTGCTTTGGCGTTCATGCTGACCTCCTTGTGTTGCGTCACCGCGTCTTCGTCAGGCGCCCCACCATGAGGGCCGCGCCGACAGAAAACATCAAAATCATGGCGGCGCCAGATAAAGTCAACTGGAACCACCCCCTGTCCATCAGGACCCCGAACAGCAGTGGCGAGACCGCAAACCCGACATCCAGCCCAGAGTAAACCGTGCCGTACACGCGACCTGTCGCACCGCGCGGCGTCGCCTTCTTGATCATCATGTCTCGGCTGGGACCGCCCACACCTATGGCCAAGCCAGTCGCGGCCAGTAGCATCATGCTACCCAAGGCACCCGCCCAGCCCGTCGCAACGGCCAGCAAAATCAACGCGCCGCTGGCCATCGCCACGGCCACCACGCGCTCGCTGTAGGCGGACATTTTGGCGGCAACAAAACCACCCAACAGCACACCCGAAGCGCTGCACAACATATAAGCAGTGAGCGTCAATGAAGCAGATTTCAAGTCGACGCCGTGTACAGCTGTCAAGATTGAGGGACCAAAACTTTGCACCACTGACAAGGTCATGGTCGACAAAAAGAAGTAGGCAAAGCACCACCACACAACCGATAGCCTTAGAAACGCAAGCTCGTGCTCAGCGTCGGGCTGCGTTGACCTCACCACCACCTCAGTGCGCAAGCACTGCCGATTCAAATAAAGAACCAAAAAGACCGTTGCGTACAAGCCCACCGCGGCCCAGTACGCCACGCGCCAATCAAACCAGCCACTCCAAGTGACGAGCCAAAGCGGCGTCAACGCCCAGCCCAAATTGCCGCTCAAGGCGTGGGCACTGAAGGCGTAGCCCAGCCTAGGGGAAGACACCCGCTGATTCAAAATCGAATAATCCACGGGGTGAAACGGCGCATTGCCAAGACCTGCCAAAGCAGCGCACGCCAGCAGACCGGCATAGCCTTGGGCCGTCGCAGCACACGCGGCAGCCAGCGCAAAGCAAATGAGCGAGAGGAACAACACCGGTCGAGCACCTACCCGATCAACCACGAAGCCACCCAGCATTTGTCCGCTGCCTGATATCACAAAGAACAAAGTCACCAGCAGTCCGAGTTGAGAGAAGCTCAACCCAAACTCGCTCATAAAAATCGGGAAAAGCGGTGGCAGCAACAGGTGAGAAAAATGAGAAATGCCATGTGCAAGCCCCACCAAGCCAATCACTTGGGCATCGTCGCGCAAATGCACGCTTTCACCAACCACTGCGGATGTCGAGTTCATGGCCGATGTTATGCAGCAAATTCGTCAAGGTCGTAGCACGTTGGCGACGGCTCATGTGTCTTTTTCACCTCACCCCAGTGCCCAGCGAATGGCAGCTTGGCTTTGGTGAAGTTCGCCTGTGGTGTCTGGCCTGAAGTTGATCAGCGACCGCGTTTGGCCTGGTAGCCCTGAAAGCCGTCGTGGAGAATCTGAACGTTTTCCCAGCCCGCTACACGCAGCGCAAACCCAGCCTGCGAAGACAAGGTGCCCGTGTTGCAGTAAACCAAAACCGGACGATCCTTGGGAATGGTGTCACGCTTGGCCAGAATTTGTCTCCACTCGATGTTGACCGCGCCAGGGATATGCGCCTGCGCAAACTGGTCCGCGCTGCGTGTATCGATGACGAAGTAGTTGGCCCATTGATCTTCTGGGATTTGGGCGTCAGATATGTTGCCGCCTTGGTAATCGACGAAATCCAGATACGACTCCATCGCCTCCAATGCCGCTGGGTCAGCCTGCGCGTAGGCCGGACCGCACATGCCCAATGCCAGCAGGGCCGAAGCCCAAAAGTGTCGCCAATCCAGTCGAATCTGATCCATCATCGCCACCCATCAATATATTAGTCGCAGCTAATATATCACCCGAGCGAGTCGATGGACCAGATTTTTGACTCTGATTCAAAAGCGCCTTAAGCCGCATCAAAATAAAAGCGACCGGGATCAAGCGCTGGGTCCACTGTCACCTCAATCACAGACTTTGGTGCGAAGCGGCCTTCAAGAATCAGCTTAGACAAGGGATTCTCCAGCCGTTGCTGTATCGCTCGCTTCAAGGGCCGGGCTCCAAACAGCGGGTCAAACCCGACTTTACCCAACTCTTCCAAAGCTGCTGGGCTGACCTTGAGCGCCAAGTCCAGCTGAGAAAGTCGCCCCTCAAGCTGTGCCAATTGAATCTTGGCAATTGAGCCAATGTGCTGTGCTGTCAAACCATGGAAAACCACCGTCTCGTCAATTCGATTCAGCAGCTCGGGGCGGAAGTGCCCCTTGAGTTCTTCCCACACCGCTTCTTTGATGAGTTCATGCTCTTGGCCCACCATGCTTTGAATCAAGTGCGAGCCGATGTTGCTGGTCATCACAATGACTGTGTTCTTGAAGTCAATGGTTCGGCCCTGACCGTCGGTCAGCCGGCCGTCATCCAACACTTGCAACAACACGTTAAAGACGTCTGGGTGGGCCTTTTCGACCTCGTCGAGCAACACCACGCTGTAGGGCTTGCGGCGCACGGCCTCGGTTAAATAGCCGCCTTCGTCGTAACCCACATAACCCGGGGGCGCGCCAATCAGCCGCGCCACCGAGTGTTTCTCCATGAACTCGCTCATGTCAATGCGGATGAGGTGTTCCTCGGTATCAAACAAAAAATGCGCCAAGGCTTTACACAGTTCGGTCTTTCCCACACCCGTAGGACCCAAGAACAGAAAAGAGCCTGTGGGTCTATGGGGGTCAGACAAGCCTGCTCGCGAGCGGCGAATGGCGTTGGCCACGGCATCAATG
>CBFIFT010000139.1:0-4323 GCA_965661935.1 Burkholderiaceae bacterium
GAGGGCAAACCCGCCAAGGGGTTGCTGATCACTTGGGGCGCAAAGGCTGCCGTGGGCAAGCCACGCGGCGTTTAGCCCTGTACTTAGGCCTCGACGGCCTCTGGCGTCAGGCCAAAGCATTCGCCGCTGACGCGCCGCCAATACGCATCGATGCGCTCGTCGCCGCAGGCCCCTTCGGTGAGCAATGACTTGTTTCGCACGGTGGGGCTGAATTTTTCTTCCATCTGAACCTGGCTGCCAGAGTGGCGCCGCATGATGTGCTGGCGATTGAGCTGGCTGGGGTGTTCAAGCCCCGCTGACTCCATCAACTCGGCGAGTGCGTGCAGCGTGTTTTGGTGGAAGTTGCGCACCCGCATGGCGCGGTCATCGACGTCAATGACGCGGTAGCGCTTGGGGTCCATGGTGGCAATGCCAGTGGGGCAGCGCCCTGAAGAGCAGTCGCGGGCTTGGATACAGCCCAACGCAAACATAAATGGGCGCGCCATATTGACCCAATCTGCCCCCAGCGCGCAGTGCTGCGCTATGTCAAACGCGCTGACAATCTTGCCCGACGCGGCCACCTTGATGCGTTCGCGCAGGCCCACCGCTCGCAGGGCGTTGTCGACAAAGGTCAAGCCGTCTTTGAGTGGCGTGCCCAAGTGATCGGTGAACTCGACAGGCGCGGCCCCCGTGCCGCCCTCGGCGCCGTCAACGGTGATGAAATCTAAGTAGCGCTGGCTCTCGACCATGGCTTTGACAATCGCCAAAAACTCCCACGGGTGACCGATGCACAGCTTTATTCCCACAGGCTTGCCTCCGCTGAGGCGCCTGAGCCGATCGGCGAAATCAAGCAACTCTGTGGGGGTTGAGAACTCTGCGTGATGCGCGGGCGATACGCAGTCTTGGCCCTCGGGGATCCCCCGGGTTGCGGCGATCTCGGCAGTGACTTTGGGGCCCAACAACATACCGCCATGCCCTGGCTTGGCGCCTTGGCTGATTTTGATTTCGATCATCTTGACCTGCGGCGACACCGCTTTTTCGGCAAAGGCATCGGGGTCAAAACGCCCCTCTGGCGTGCGACACCCAAAATAGCCTGTCGATATCTGCCAGATCACATCGCCGCCGCCGGCTTGGTGGTACTTGGAGTAAGAGCCCTCGCCCGTGTTGTGTGCAAAGTCACCCCAGCCTGCACCGGTATTGAGCGCCTGAATCGCGCGCGGCGACAACGAGCCAAACGAGGTGCCGCTGATGTTGAGCACAGAGGCGGCATACGCCGCATCGCCCTCACCCACCAACACGCGAAAGTGCTTGTCAACGATGTGCGTGGGTTGAAGGGCATGGTTCAGCCACGAAAACTCGTCTTGGTACATCGCTTGTGTGGAGCCAAATGGCCGGGCCGCCATGATGCCTTTGGCGCGCTGGTAAACCATGGCGCGTTGGTTGCGCGAGTAAGGCAGCTCGTCGTCGTCGGCCTCCCAAAAATACTGCCGCAACTCGGGCCGAATGGTTTCAAAGAAAAAGCGAAATCGCCCCAACAAGGGGTAGTTGCCTAGCAGGGTGTGTTTTTGCTGTAAATAATCATGTATGCCCAGACCCAGCAAGGCGGCCAGCGGTACAAACCACCAAGCAGACCACAGGCCCAGCAAACCGCCCAGCAGCGCGAGCAGTGCGAACACACCCGCATAAAACACAATTGAATACCGCCCCCACCAAAAATCTTTCATTCACCACTCCTACAAAACGGCGCCAAGCCCTGTCTGCGATCCGATGCAGTCTAGTTCAAGTTCGCTAGTTTTAACCCGTATTTCAGCCGACCACTTGGTGCCACCGGGCTCACCCCTCTCCGCACCAAGCGACCTCTGAGCCGAAAAAAAAGCCACCTTGCGGTGGCTTTTTTAGGGGTTTGAATCATCAAGCCAACATGTCGGCCCAAATGTTCACCGCCCATGCCTCGGCGTAGGTCGCCGTGGTGCGGTTGGTGTCGGGTGACAAACCACCAGACCCTTTGACCTTGACCATCTGCTTCTTGCCATCGTCGAAGGCGTAAACCGCTGAGACGTGGCAGGCTTCGTTGGCGTCCACAAAGCTGTAGCAGGTGTTGGCAAAGATGGGGTGGTCAGGCACGGCCTGGCCTTGCACCATGGCCACAATGGCAGCCGCGCAGGTCTTGGCGTGCTGGTTGGCCATGAAGCCCGACTTGGGCATACCGGGCGTGGCCGCCACAGAGTCACCCAACACGTGCACGCCTGGCACCACCTTGGACTCATAGGTCAAGAAGTCCACATCGCACCAGCGGTTGCTGACGTTTGCCAAGCCCGTGTTGCGCGCGATGGCTCCGGCCTTCATGCCGGGGATCACGTTGAGCACGTCGGCCTTGACGTCATCGCTGAACTCAAACTTGAGGGTCTTGCCCTTGACGTCCACTTCGCTGAGCTTGTGGTTGGGGCGGTACTCGAGGATGCCCTTGTACTTCTCAGCCCATGCTGCCTTGAACAGCTTGCCCTTGGCCACCACGTCTTTGTGGGGGTCGAGCACCAGCACCTTGCTCTTGGGCTTGTTTTTCTTGAGGTAATCGGCGACCACGCTGGCACGCTCGTAGGGGCCAGGAGGGCAACGGTAGGGTGAAGGTGGCACCGCAATGGCAAACACGCCGCCGTTGGGCATGGCTTCGAGTTGCTTGCGCAGGGTGGCGGTTTGGTCGCCTGCCTTCCATGCGTGAACAATCTGGGATTGCGCAGCAGCGCTTTCCATGCCGGGCAGGTTTTCATACATGAAGTCGATGCCGGGTGACACAATCACGCGGTCATAGGGCAGCTCTGAACCGCCTGCCAGCTTCACACGCTTGTTCTTGGTGTCGATGCCAGCGACCATGTCGCGCACGACTTTGACGCCGTGGCGCTTGGTTAGGTTGTCGTAGGGCGTGGTGATGTCGGACATTTGCTTCATGCCAGCGACCACCAAGTTGGACAAGGGGCAAGAGACAAAAGCGGGGTTGGGTTCGACCATGGTGACGTCGATGCCGCCGTTGGACCATATCCGCAGGTACTTGGCTGCTGTTGCACCCGCATAGCCACCACCGATGACGACCACTTTAGCCCTGGCGCTGCCGCCTGGCATGGCGCAACCAGTCATTGCACCTGCAATCAACGCAGCGGATCCACCGCCCAAACCTTGTAATAACGCGCGTCTTTTCATATCAATTCTCCGTGTGTGCTTTTTCAGCGCTGTGCTGCGAAGTAGTCGGCCAACTGAGCCAGTTGCTCGTCGGTGTAGCCCTTGGCGATCTGGTGCATGATCGTGCCGTTGCGCTCACCGCGCTTGTGTGCCAACAGCGCCTCTAGGGTCGCTTTGGCGTCGGCGCCTGCCAACTTCACCATGGGTGCTTGTGCATTGCCGTTGGTGCCATGGCAAGAAGCACAAGAAGAAGCCCACATTTTGATTTGCAGGTCACTGGCTTGGGCTGGTGCCATGCTCAATGCGCCAGCGGCGAATGCCATACCGATCACGGCGGCTGAACCAAATTTCATCTTTCATCTCCTGATAGGGGAACCTCGGGCCAATTGCCCTCACACACTTACGCAGGTTCGAGGTCATCGCTACAAGTCGCACCGCCTCTTTGCTGCATAAGCCCTTGGTTATGCTTGGATTATCAAAATGGCGCATCAGTAATTACCCCAAAATCACCCGCGCCGAGGCCCCTTTGCTGTCCATTTGATGCCCCAGGGATATCGCTAATCGCCAATGATCAAGGCTGATCAAGGCGGGTTACTACAATGCAGCCACCATGCGCCACTCTGATTTGTTTCACGCCATCGCATTACACGCGGCGTTTGCCGACGGCACGTGTCTGGGCCCCATGGATGTGCGCATCCCCCCCGGGCTTTCGGCCGTGGTTGGGGGCGAGCAAACCGGTAAGACCACCCTGCTTCGCCTGATCAACGATCAGTTGTTGCTCAGCACCACAGCGGCAGGCGGCTTGCCCAACGAGCGGCTGGACTTGGACTTGCCCGGGCTAGACGCGGTGACGATCCGCGCGTTTTGGGGCCAGTGCCCCGTCGACCCTCAGGCCGATGGTTTGCGCGAGCAGTTGGTGAATGCGTGGTCCATGGCGCCTCACCTCGACAAGCGTCTGGATATGTTGTCCAAAGGCCACCGCCGCAAGGCCGCATTGGTGGCCCACCTGTGCAGCCCTGCACCAGTGATTTGTTTGGATCAGCCATTTGCGGCCTTGGATGCGACGTCTGCCAGGGCATTGGTCAACGCGCTCAAGCCATGGGAAAACGCCCCAGCGCGCGCGGTGGTCATCGCCGACTACGTGGCCCACCCTGCGCTTGATTGGCAACA
>CBFIFT010000140.1:0-4313 GCA_965661935.1 Burkholderiaceae bacterium
GAGATCAAGCAACACGTACACCACCGACTGCCCAGGCCCGTGATAAGTGATCTGTCCGCCTCGGTCACTTTGCACCACAGGTATCCCGCGTGGGGTCAGCAAATGCTCGGGCTTGCCGGCTAAACCTTGGGTAAAAACTGAGGGGTGCTCGCAGAGCCAGATCTCGTCAGCATCATGCGCTTCGCGGTCGCGCGTCAAGGCCTGCATCGCGTCTTGCGTGATGCTGTAATCCACAACGCCCCAATCGCGCAGTTCAAAGCGATTCATGTGTTGGTGCCGCGCCCGGTTTAAAGCACCACTTTGACCATTGGGTGGCTGGTGAGTGCACGGTATAGATCGTCCAACTGCGCCCTATCCGTGACCCAAACACCCACCGTCAAGCCGAGGTAATTGCCCCCCTTGCTTTGGTTGATGGCCACAGTCGAGGGGTCAAATGCAGGCTCAAAACGCCTGACGACCTCACAAATGGCACCCACAAATTCGGGGTGGTGCGCGCCCATCACTTTGATCGGAAAGCGGCATGGGTACTCGATCAACGACTCATGTTCAGGCTGGTTCATGGTCCACATTATCCAACGGGAAACATGTGTGTATATAATCGCGGGTTTTCACCCAGTTAATGGCGCCAACGCGTCGCGGGTGATTCGGTCTTTGTTTTGTCAACTTGGTGTCAACGAGCTCACTGACAATGAGAACACGGACCAGCGTTGGCAAAGTTTTAAGAGTAGCGAGAGCTCGTCGCAACCGGGATTGAAATGTCGGAAAGTTGGGACCCCTACTCTGAAACGCCAGAAGAAGATTTCAAACCACTGACGCGGGAACAAGCGCGCCAGTGGCGCGCAGAACATCCTCAAGTGGGAATGTTTGAAGTGGTCAAGGGTCAGTGGCTTTGGTCGCTGGCCGCCACGGCGGTTGCATGGGTTGTTGGGGCGCCCACATTGTGGGCGCTAGAGTTGATGTACGGGGCGGCGGCGATTGCGCTGCCCTCGACGGTGATGGCTTTGGCCTTAGGGCGGAAGCGAGACCAATCGTCGGCGCAGGTGATATCGGCGGCGGCGAGTTTTTTCGTGTGGGAGGGTGTCAAGCTCCTGGCGGCAATTGGCCTGATGGCCACAACCGCATGGTGGTTTGAGTCTCCCAGTTGGCTGGCCATGTTGGTTGGCGTTGTGGTGGCGCTCAAGGCGCACGCGGTGGTCGCATGGCGGTCATCCGTGAATCGTGTGCGCTGAACAAGAGCATTCTTTGAAGAGTTGTTATGGCTGCTGATGGAAAAGAATTGACCGCGGGTGAATACATTACCCACCACTTGACCCACTGGACGAACGTGGGGAACAAGCAAGAGGGTATTGTTGACTTTGGCTACATTAACTTGGACTCGCTGTCGATCTCTGCGATCCTTGGTGTGGTGGTGTGTTTTGTTCTATGGCGCGCTGCGCGCGCTGCTACTTCTGGGGTTCCTGGTCGTTTTCAAGCAGCGGTTGAGTTGTTGTTTGAAATGGTTGACAGCCAAGCCAAGTCAGTGATTCACAACGCCAAAAGCCGCAAAATGGTCGCGCCATTGGCTTTGGTGGTCTTTATGTGGATTTTCTTGCTCAATGCCATGGACTTGTTGCCTGTGGATTTGCTGCCCGCGATTTGGACTCAAATCTATGCGGCCGCCGGTCATGACCCTCACCACGCTTACTTGCGTGTTGTGCCAACCGCAGATTTGTCGACCACCCTTGGCATGTCGGTCTCGGTTTTGTTGATTTGCTTGTATTACAACGTCAAGATCAAAGGTCTGGGTGGTTGGGCCCACGAATTGGTGAGTGCACCATTCGGGACCAGTAAAAATCCCTTGTTTGCATTGATTTTGGGGGTCATCAACTTCCTGATGCAAATGATCGAATTCGTTGCCAAAACCGTATCGCATGGCATGCGGTTGTTTGGCAATATGTACGCTGGCGAATTGGTGTTTATGCTGATCGCTTTGCTGGGTGGCTATGCTGCACTGTCAATGACGGGTGGTTTGCTGTTCATAGGGCACTTGATCGCCGGTACGATCTGGGCCATTTTCCACATCTTGGTTATCACGCTCCAAGCATTCATCTTCATGATGTTGACCCTCATTTATGTGGGTCAGGCACACGACGCGCATTAATCGAGTTTCATTTTTTCTTTTCTTTTATCTTTTCTTCTCCAAGGAGTCATCATGGAAAACATTCTAGGTCTCGTCGCACTGGCTTGTGGTTTGATCGTGGGTCTGGGCGCAATGGGCGCATCTATCGGCATCGGCATGATGGGCGGCAAATTTTTGGAATCTGGTGCACGCCAGCCTGAACTGATGAACGACTTGCAAACCAAGATGTTCTTGTTGGCTGGTTTGATTGACGCTGCATTCCTGATCGGCGTGGCCATTGCCCTGTTGTTCGCCTTTGCAAACCCCTTCGCATTGGCCTAATTGATGGGCGGGTTGTTTCGGGTGGCGCCTCTAGGCGGTACTCGAAACGACTGACATCACTGGACTATCCAACCTGTTCTAGAAAGGTGTTGCGATGAGCATCAATGCAACGCTGTTCGCTCAGATGATCGTTTTGGCCATTTTGGTCTGGTTCACGATGTCATTCGTGTGGCCTCCAATTGCCAAAGCCCTCGATGAGCGCGCATCAAAGATCACTGAAGGCTTGGCAGCGGCTGAAAAGGCCAAAACCGAGTTGTCTGCCGCCAACGATCGAGTCGAGGCGGAATTGAACAAGTCGCGTGACGAAGTAGCGGCTCGTCTGGCCGATGCCGAGCGTCGTGCACAAACGATGATCGAAGAAGCCAAGGCTCGGGCAAGCGACGAAGCGGCAAAAATCGTAGCAGCGGCACGCGCTGAAGCGCAAGCTGAAGTGCACAAAGTGCGAGAAGCTTTGCGCGATGAAGTTGCCACGCTTGCCGTCAAGGGTGCGGAGCAAATTTTGCGCCGTGAAGTCAACGCTGCGGTTCATAGCGAACTGTTGACGCAGCTGAAAACCGAACTCTGACAGGATTTGCCATGGCTGAACTCGCCACGATTGCACGCCCCTACGCTGAAGCTTTTTTCCAAGTCTCGAAAGGCAATGCGGCTGACATGGATTGGCTGCATCAAGCTGCCGCAGTGGCTGCTTCGCCTGAAATCTTGGCATTGGCTGAAAACCCCAATGTAACCAACGAGCAGGTGTTGTCGGTATTGAACGGAGTGGTCGCGGCTGCCCCGTCTGCTGCCGCCACCAACTTTCTACAAGCTGTTGTAGAGAACAACCGATTGCCAGCTTTGCCAGAAATGGCGGCTCAAATCGTGCATCTCGTCAATGCCCAGCAAGGGGTCGATGATGCCCAGGTTTTTTCAGCTTATGAGCTGGATGCCTCAGCACAAAATGACCTCAAAGCGGTGCTAGAGAAACGCTTTGGTCGGTCGTTGAAATTGTCCGTCGCACTGGCTCCCGAATTGATCGGTGGCGTGCGCGTCGTGGTGGGCGATGAGGTGTTTGACACTTCTCTCAAAGCCCGTTTGGAACAGATGAAGTCGACGCTCATGGCGTAAGCCGCGCTGAACCTTCGCCTCTCAACACATTTAAGAAACAAGGAAAGAGACATGCAGCTCAATCCCGCTGAAATCTCAGAACTGATCAAGTCACGTATCGAGGGCTTGAACACCAGCGCCAATGTGCGCAATGAAGGCACGGTGGTTTCCGTGACCGACGGTATCGTTCGCGTTCATGGTCTATCCGACGTGATGCAGGGCGAAATGTTGGAGTTTCCCTCCACTGCCGAAGGCGTCGCGACGTACGGTCTCGCCCTGAACCTCGAGCGCGACTCTGTGGGTGCGGTGATTTTGGGTGAGTACGAGCACATTTCTGAAGGCGACACAGTCAAGTGCACGGGTCGCATTCTGGAAGTGCCCGTCGGCCCCGAATTGGTCGGCCGCGTGGTCAACGCTTTGGGTCAGCCCATTGACGGCAAGGGTCCCATCAACGCCAAAATGACCGACGTGGTTGAAAAAGTGGCGCCTGGCGTGATTGCACGTCAGTCAGTCGATCAACCCATGCAGTCTGGCTTGAAAGCCATTGACTCCATGGTGCCAATCGGACGCGGCCAACGCGAATTGATCATTGGTGACCGCCAGACCGGTAAGACTGCGGTGGCGCTTGATGCGATCATCAATCAAAAGGGTCAAAACATGACCTGCGTGTACGTCGCGATTGGTCAAAAAGCGTCATCAATCAAGAACGTCGTGCGCGCGCTTGAGCAAGCAGGCGCCATGGATTACACCATCGTTGTGGCCGCTTCTGCCTCTGAATCAGCCGCGATGC
>CBFIFT010000141.1:0-4276 GCA_965661935.1 Burkholderiaceae bacterium
GCGGATGGCGCGGTTGCGAAAGTCTTCTAAATTGCTCTCGGGCTCAGCACAAAGCGGCGCGACATCGGGCATGGTCGGCACGACCATGACGCCATCGTGCCCCATCAAGTCGTCCAACTCTTGACTCAAGGTAGAGCGCACGGCCAACGCCGCCTGGTAGTCGTCGGCTTGCACGGTTTGCGCCCAGGCAAATCGCTCGGCCACGTTCGCGGCCAGGTTTGGCTGGGCTTTTGTCATGAAGTCACCCCAGTGCTGCCATGCTTCAAAGCCTTGAATGCGCCGAAACGCCCAATACAACTCTTCGTCGTCGGCACTGCGCCAGCCAGCGCCCAAATTGGTCGGCTGCAAACCCAAACCAGACCCCAAGCGCTCCCAAGCGGCCAAATGGCTGGGGCGCGCACTGTCCGTGGCCAAAGCCCACATGGACTCTGGCCATAGCCAGCGCACACGGTTTGGCTCGCTGGGCAAGGCGTGGGCATCTTCCCCCATCACAACTTGAGCGACGCGGTACCCAACTTCTGCGTTTTGGGTCAACCACCCCACTGTGTCCAAGCTGTCCGACTGGGGCAGCACGCCCTCAACTGCCACTCGCGCGTGCGTGGGTCGTATACCCCACAAGCCGCAATGATTGGCTGGCGCCCGCACCGAGCCGCCTGTGTCGGTACCAAGGGCAATATCAGCTAAGTCATTGGATACCGCAGACGCAGACCCAGACGAAGAGCCGCCGGCAATGCGCTTGGGGTCCGCGCCGTTCAATGGGGCGCCGTAATGGACGTTTTGCCCGGTCATGGATAGCGCCATCTCGTCGCTCACCGTCTTGCCCACAAATTCCGCCCCGGCATTCAACAGATCGGCCACCACCCGTGCATGCTGGTTTTGCACGCCCAAGGCGGCCGCCAACCAAGGCTGCCCCATGCTGGTGGGGTAGCCAGCAACGTGAAAGACGTCCTTGACCGCCAAACGCAGTCCGCTGAGCGGCCCCTGCGCAGCGTGAGGGACTTCTACCTCTGGGTAGGGCATGAATGCATGGGCCGCGTCAACCCGAGCGGCGATGGTGTGGTTCACAGCATGAAATTTCATGTCCAACAGTTTAGTGAGCGCGCCGCGCCAGCGCGTCACCCCGGTGTCAGGCGCGCCACAGGGATGGGCCGCCTCTGGCAGCCACGGGTTCATAACACCGATTAGCCCGCCTGCTCGTCAAGGTGTCGCGCTGGGTACAGGGGGTTTCCCTGTGTCGTGAAGGGCTATAGATTGTGTACAGTTCAGCCTGTTTTAACAAAATCGAGGAGTATCCAATGGATCGATCGAGCATCGGCACGCCAGAACAACTGCGTGACCCTGACTTTACCCCCCCTCTGGCACAAGCGATCCCTCTGGGTATTCAGCACGTGCTGGCCATGTTTGTGTCCAACGTGACGCCAGCCATCATCGTCGCAGGCGCGGCAGGTTTTGGTTTTGGCTCTAACTCGCCTGACTTTGGCAGCATGATTTACATGATCCAAATGTCAATGCTGTTCGCCGGTATTGCCACTTTGCTGCAAACCATGGGCGTTGGCCCAGTGGGTGCTCGCTTGCCCGTGGTGCAGGGCACCAGTTTTGCCTTTTTGCCTGTCATGATCCCCGCGGTAGCGGGCGCAGGTGTGGCGGGCCTGCCCGGTCTGATGACCGGCGTCTTCATTGGCGGTATCTTTCACTTTTTCATCGGCACCTTTGTCGGCCGAATCCGGTTCTTGCTGCCGCCCTTGGTTACGGGCTTGATCGTGGTGATGATCGGTCTGGCCTTGGTCAAAGTCGGTATTGAGTACGCCGCAGGCGGCGTGCCGCTCAAAGGCAAGCCCGGCTTTGGTGGTGCAGATCACTGGTTTGTCGCCGGTGTGGTCATCGTTGTGACCCTGATTCTGCAGTTCTTCACCCGCGGCATGTTGTCAGTCGCCGCCGTGTTGCTTGGCTTGATTGCTGGTTACGTCGTGGCCATCATGATGGGCATGGTGAACTTTGGCAACATCGCCAAAGCCTCTTGGTTCTCGCCCCCCACCCTGATGAAGTGGGGCTGGGAAGTCAACTGGGCCGTGGTGATGGGTATGTGTTTCATGGCACTGGTCTCTGCGGTGGAAACCGTGGGTGACATTTCTGGTATCACCAAGGGTGGTGCTGGTCGTGAAGCGACCGACCGCGAGATTTCTGGCGGCACTTACGCTGATGGCTTGGGTACCGCCATTGCTGGCTTGTTCGGCGGTTTGCCCAACACCTCTTTCAGCCAGAACGTAGGTTTGGTGGCCATGACAGGCGTCATGAGCCGTCGCATCGTCAGCTACGGCGCGATTTTCTTGATCTTCTGTGGCCTGATTCCCAAGATTGGCGCTTTGATCTCGACGATGCCCATCAGTGTTTTGGGCGGTGGCGTGGTGGTGATGTTCGGTATGGTTGTTGCCTCTGGTGTGCGCATGCTCTCAGACGTGAACTGGAACCACCGCAACATGTTGATCTTCGCCATCAGCTTGTCGTTGGGCCTGGGCTTGCAGCAAGTGCCTGAAGCTCTGCAACACTTGGGCTCGACTGCCAAAATCCTACTGAGCAGTGGTCTGCTGCCTGCAGCCGTGTTGGCCATTGTGCTAAACGCGGTGCTGCCGGGTCGCGAAGACAACTGATTGGGTCAATCAAGGCCTGTTGAATCAGGCCTGCTAACCCAGCGCCCCTCACAGAGGGGCGTTTTTTTTGCCCCCCGCCGAGTAAATAGAGACGGCTCGGCGCCTAAGACAGCCGCGTGCCGGCGCCAAAGCAACCCCAGACGGCATACAACCGAGGAGCACTGCGCCTGAGCGCACACCGACCCTCTCAGATCAAGACCTGACGACCGATTCAGAGCGGGTGATGGTGGCTTTGTTGCAAGCTCGGTCGCTTGACGAGCACCAAAGAACAAAGCGCTCATGAGGACCTGCGAGCGGCACCTGATTCATGGGGCAATGCGCGCCGAATTGGCTGCGACCAGCCACCGCTGCACGCATTGGGCCGGGGGTGCCCTGCCCCAGCCTTCAAAACCAGGGCCATGGTGGGCGACCCAGGAGATCGACCACCAGTTCAGGGGGTCACTGCGTGGGCGCGCCGCCTTTAAACCAACGTGCCACCAACGCGCGCTCTGCCTCGGTGATTTGGGTGGCGTTGTTCATCGGCATTTGTCGAGTCACCACCACTTGCTGGTACACCTGCTGAGCGTGCTTGGCGAGCGCCTCTGCACTGTCGAGGCGGACATTTTTCAGTTGAATCGCCTCGCCGTGACACGATAGGCAACGCTGATCAATGACCGCTTTGACTTGTGCATACGTTGCAGGCGTCGCCGCCGCTGCGGCTTGCTCAGGCGATGTGGTGGGAGCCTCAGGACGCAACGCCACCACAACAGCAATGATCATCGCCAGGCCAACGGCCGCAAAGGGCCAGGGGTTCTTGGCCCGGCCCAGCAAATAGCCATGTCGTTGGACAAAGAATTGGCGAATCAGTGCGCCAGCGAGCATCATCATGAACAACAAGATCCAGCGATGCTCGTGCGTGTACAAAAAGCTGTAGTGGTTGGACAGCATGGCGAAGATCACTGGCAATGTGAAATAGGTGTTGTGCACGCTGCGCTGTTTGCCACGCTTGCCGTGAATGGCCAGATCTTGTGGATCATATGACTCGCCAGACGTCATCGCCGCAACCACTTTGCGCTGGCCGGGGATGATCCAAAAGAACACGTTGGCACTCATCGCAGTGGCGATCATGGCGCCCACCAACAAGAACGCTGCACGGCCCGCAAACAGTTCGTTGGCTAACCACGAGATGAAGGCAATGACCAACCCCATCAACACAGCCACAATCAACTCGCCATAAGGCCTGAAGCCAAACCAGCGGCACACAGCATCGTAGACCAGCCAGAACGCACCCAGCATACCCACGGCGACAAAGCCCGCCACCGTGGGGCTCCAATCCATCAGCGACTTGTCAACCAAAAAACTGCCAGCGTTCCAAAGGTACAAAACGGTGAAAAGTGCAAAGCCACTCAGCCAAGTGGAATAGCTCTCCCAGTAGAACCAATGCAACTTGGTGTGAATCTTTTGCGGCGCGACCATGTACTTTTGAGGGTTGTAAAAGCCGCCCCCATGGACCGCCCACATCGCGCCGCCCACGCCCTTCTCGAGCAAGTCAGGCGAGTTGGGTTTGACCAGGTTGTTGTCTAAGAAAACAAAGTAAAAGGACGAGCCAATCCACGCAATGGCTGTGATGACATGAACCCAACGCAAAA
>CBFIFT010000142.1:0-4189 GCA_965661935.1 Burkholderiaceae bacterium
GAACTTTTACGTTGAAGGCGTCGAAGGCAAGGTACCCAGCGGCAATTGATGCCGCAAACCCGCTCGGCGCAAACCTGAGCAGGTACTCGAAAAGCGCGCCCAAGGGCGCGCTTTTTTGTTGGCGCATTGGCCGCTGCCGCCTGTAGATCAGCAAGGGCTTCATTCTTGCCTACAATCGGTCGCAGCAAGACTAAAGAGAGACCCTGGCATGAGCATCAAAAGCGACAAGTGGATCCGACGCATGGCTGAGGAGCACGGCATGATCGAGCCGTTTGAGCCCGGGCAGGTTCGTGCCTCGGCCAACGGTGAAAAAATCGTCAGCTACGGCACCAGCAGCTACGGCTACGACATCCGGTGCGCGCCAGAGTTCAAGGTGTTCACCAACATCTACAGCACAGTCGTCGACCCCAAGAATTTTGACGAGAAGAGCTTTGTCGATATTGAGTCTGATGTGTGCATCATCCCGCCCAACAGCTTTGCGCTGGCTCGCACGGTTGAATATTTTCGGATTCCGCGTAATGTTTTGACAGTTTGTTTGGGTAAGAGTACCTACGCACGCTGCGGCATCATCGTCAATGTCACGCCATTTGAGCCCGAATGGGAAGGCTACGTCACCTTAGAGTTCAGCAACACCACACCGCTGCCCGCCAAAATTTACGCTGGCGAGGGTTGTGCCCAAGTGCTGTTTTTCGAGAGCGATGAGGTCTGCGAGACCAGCTACAAGGACCGGGGTGGTAAGTACCAAGGGCAGCGTGGGGTGACGTTGCCCAAGACCTGATCGACCGCGCCCTGGCTCTTGTGAAGCGACCAAACCCTGGGGCGGGGCATGGTATGTGTTGTGCCAAGGGCACGATAGAGTAGCCCGGCGGTCGAGGATGCGACAATCTAACTTTTGTCCCACGGAAACCATCAATCAGTGACTGTCCTCTCTTTCTCAGAACTTAACTTAGCAGCTCCTCTTAATCAAGCGGTTTCAGAAATGGGCTACGAGTCCATGACACCGATTCAAGCGCAGGCCATCCCTGTGGTTTTGGAGGGCCGAGATGTGATGGGGGCAGCGCAGACTGGGACCGGAAAGACTGCCGCATTTTCGCTGCCGCTGTTGCAGCGGCTGCTCAAGCACGAAACCGCTTCGGCCTCGCCGGCGCGCCACCCCGTTCGGGCCTTGGTGTTGTTGCCGACCCGCGAGTTGGCGGACCAAGTGGCCCAGCAAGTCAAGCAGTACGCCAAGTACACCCAATTGCGCAGCGCGGTGGTCTTTGGTGGGGTGGACATCAAACCCCAAATCGCCGAATTGCGCCGTGGGGTCGAAGTATTGGTGGCCACGCCAGGGCGCCTCTTGGATCACATCGAGAGCAAATCGTGTGTACTGAATCAAGTTGAGTACGTGGTCTTAGATGAAGCAGACCGCATGCTCGACATTGGCTTTTTGCCTGATTTGCAGCGCATCTTGAACTACTTGCCCAAGCAGCGCACCACCCTGTTGTTTTCAGCGACTTTCTCGAATGACATCAAGCGCTTGGCCAACAGTTACTTGCAAAATCCGGTCACCGTTGAAGTCGCTCGATCTAACGAGACTGCCGCAACAGTCACGCAGCGGTTTTTCGCGGTTGACGCGGACCACAAGCGCGACGCGGTGCGCACCTTGGTCGAAGAGCTGGACGTCAAGCAGGCTTTTGTATTTGTGAACAGCAAGCTTGGCTGTGGCCGTTTGGCGCGTGCCTTGGAGCGCGATGGCCTGAGCACGGCGGCCTTGCATGGCGATAAAAGTCAGGACGAGCGACTCAAGGCACTGGACGCCTTCAAGCGCGGTGAAGTGAGGCTGTTGGTGTGCACCGATGTCGCTGCCCGTGGTTTGGACATCAAGGACGTCCCAGTGGTGTTCAACGTTGACCTGCCCTTCAACGCAGAGGACTACGTTCACCGCATTGGCCGCACAGGGCGTGCGGGTGCTGAGGGGTTGGCGGTCTCGTTCGTTGCGCCCTCAGATCAGCGGTTGTTGGGGGACATCGAGAAGATGGTCCGAATCAAGGCCAGCGTTGAAACTCTGGCAACGCGTTCGGGGTATGCCCGCCAAGAGAGGCGCGATGATCGCCCAGTGCGGCACGAGCGCGTCGAGCGCAGTCCAGTTGAAAGCCGCCGCCCGCCAAAGCCAGCTTCTCGGGACCCTTTCTTTGACAAGCCTTATGAGCCCACCGTGGCCCCTGAGGTTGTACCCAACTGGGAGTCCAAACCCGGTGGCGGCAACAAATACAAGGGCCTGTCAGGCAACATCAAGAGCAAAGGCAAGATGCCGGCGTTGTTTAAGGCCCCGGCACCCGCAGAAGAACAAGAGGCTTGACGCTCCAAATGCCACTTAGTCTTCAGGAGACTGAGCGGCGGGGCAGGCTTGCCTGATCCATTCGAGCACTTCGCCTTGGTCGCTGATTTTGACGGCGCTCAGTTGCCCCCCCCACACACAGCCTGTATCCAGTGGCAACACATCTGCACGCTGAGTCGCTTGCAAAGTCGACCAGTGACCAAAAGCAATGGACTGCCCCTGAGTAACCCGGTCTGGGTGTTCAAACCAGGGTATCCAAGGCGCAGGTGCGTGTTGGGCCTCTCCTTTGTGCGAAAAGTCCATGCGCCCGAAATCGTCAATCAATCGCATCCGCGTGAGCGCATTCACGGCGCAGCGCAAGCGATCGATGCCCTGCCAGTCATCGCGCCAATGGTCAGGTGAGTTGCCATACATCTGCTCAAAAAACGAGTGTGCATCGGCGCCTGCGAGCGTGGCTTGTACCTCCGTGGCCAGAGACAGTGTTTGCTCAACAGTCCATGAGGGGAAAACCCCTGCGTGCACCATGAGCCACCGGTGCTCGTAGAGCGCAAGTGGCCTTGTTTGTAGCCAATCGAGCAGGGCCTCCCTGTCTGGCGCGGCTAAAATGTCTTGCACCGTATCTTGCGATTTCATTCGACCAAAGCCATGGGACAGCGCGAGCAAGTGCAGGTCATGGTTGCCCAGAATGCATTGAGCCGATGTGCCCCAGTCTCTGAGTTGGCGCAGGACGCCGAGTGAGTCTGGGCCTCGGTTGACGAGATCACCCAGTAGATAAATGGTGTCTCTGCTGGGCGAAAAATTCACCTTGCTCAAAAGTTGCCAAAGCGGTTGTGCACAGCCTTGCACGTCGCCAATCATGTAAAGTGCCATAACGCATTATGGAAGCATTCATTATTCTTTTTCTGACGGTCCTGAATGGCATATTTGCGATGTCAGAAATGGCGTTGGCGTCTTGCCGACGCGTCAAGCTGCAAAAGCTCGCAGATGCGGGCGATCGGGGTGCGAAGGCCGCGATCAAGTTGTTGGACGATCCCACGCAGTTTCTTTCTTCGGTACAGGTCGGTATCACGTCCATCGGGCTTTTGAATGGCATTTTGGGTGAGGCCGCGTTCAGCGTAGGCTTATCGGTGTGGTTGCAAGAGATCGGCGTCGATGAGGGCGTGGCGCCGGTTGTCGCGACTGCCTTTGTGGTGACCATCATCACCTATGTGACCATTGTTTTTGGTGAGTTGGTGCCCAAGCGTGTCGGACAACTCTTTCCTGAGGTGGTCGCGCGTTTGGTGGCATTGCCCATGACTGGCGTAGCCGCAGCAGCACGCCCCTTTGTGAGCCTGTTGTCTGGCACCACCGGGGCGATTTTGTCGGTCTTGCGCGTCAACAACGGCGGCTCACCGGCCATGACCGAAGAAGAGATCGAGGCCAGCCTGGCCGAGGGTTTAGGCGCTGGGGTGCTCATGGAGCACGAACACCAAATGGTTCGAAATGTCTTGGAGTTGGACAAACGAACGCTGTCCTCGATCATGCGCCCGCGCGACGAGTTGGTGTGGCTGCAATTCGATGAGTCACCTGAGCAGGCATTGCATACCGTGCGAGCAGTGGGGCACTCTTGGTATCCGGTTTGCAAAGGTGATTTGGAGCAGCTGGAGGGTGTGATTCACGTCGAAACACTGCTGCGCTTGGCCACCGATCAGCCTGGCTGCAAGGTGGGTGACCATTTGTCCTCGAGCGTCTACTTGCCTGAGACTTTGAATGCCTTCGAGGTGTTGGAGCAATACCGGGTGAGTGACATGCGCATTGCGTTCGTGGTTGACGAGTACGGAGTGGTTCAGGGGGTGCTCACGCCCAGAGATCTGCTAGAGGCGATCACGG
>CBFIFT010000143.1:0-243 GCA_965661935.1 Burkholderiaceae bacterium
ACCAGTCAAGCCCGAAATTTTTCGTCGGATCACTGGGCACATAAAGTGGTTCGGCGCCAGCGAGCAGCGCGGCCCCTTCGTATATTTGATAGAACGGATTGGGGCTTAAAACCTTGGCCCCAGCGCGGGTCGCGTCTACGATGGCTTGCGCCAGTGAGAACAGGGCCTCGCGCGTACCGCTGACTGGCAAGATTTGGGTGGCAGGGTCCAACGCAACACCGTAGCGGCGCTGGGCCCAATTGG
>CBFIFT010000143.1:253-4122 GCA_965661935.1 Burkholderiaceae bacterium
TCCAGCAGTGGCAGGGTATGTGGCCAAGCCACTCAAGTTGGCCTTTAGCGCTTCGGTGATCACGCTGGGCGTGGGGTGCTTGGGTTCACCAATACCCAGCGAAATGGGCCTGAAGTCGGGGTTGGGCGTGACTGAGGAGAACAAGGCCCGAAGGCGCTCGAACGGGTAGGGCTGCAGCCGTGATAGCAATGGGTTCATGGCTTCGCATTATCCCGAATTCTGTGCGGCGCCTGCCGGCGCAGCGTCAAGCCGTTGCCATTTGCCGCTTGCTGACCAGGCTCATCAGGTCATTGAATCTTTGGCCTTGAATCAAAACGTGCTGGCGTGCGGATTCAGCGGCTTGCTCTGCTTGCCCTGCGCGAATGGAGTCGACCAAATCGCGGTGCTCTTGCACGGACTGACCGATTCGATCGCGCACTTGCAATTGCAGCCGTCGGTAGGGCTTGAGTCGGTTTTTAAGGGCGACTGTTTGCTGAATCAAGTATTCATTGCCGCTGGCCTTGTAAATCAGCTGATGAAACGCCTCGTTGGCGTGGTAGTAGTTGTTGGCATTGCCTTGCTTGGCCTCGATTTCGCACTGCTTCACAGCGAGCGCCATGTCGGTGTGAATCGCCTCGTCGGCTCTGCGGGCAGCCAAGCGCGCGCACATCGCTTCTAACTCGGCCATCACTTCAAACATCTCGATCAAGCGTGAGACGCTGACGGTGGACACGTAAGTCCCCCGCTTGGGAAAGACTTCAACCAACCCGCTCGCCTCTAACTGCTGGAGCGCCTCGCGCACAGGTGTTCTAGAGACTTCGAATTGTGCGGCGATTTCGTCTACATACAACTGGACGCCAGGACGCAGGCGCCCCTCAACAATGTCGTCTTCTAGGCGCTCTCTAACCCGCTGAACGAGTGAGGGCGACTTTTCTGAGTTGCGGGGTGCGTTGGCCATTTTGTGAGGCAATCTGTGGTTTGGCTGCCGTTGCTCGGGGGTAAACCACTAGTTGAGCAACATGCTGAAACATATAACATCCGAAACGTTTTATACAACATAACCAAAGGAGACTGCAATGAGACCCGTATTGAAAACGATGGCCGCGCTGATGCTCGGCGCTGGCGTGCTCGTGTCGGCCCATGCTGACGTTGTTTTGAAGGCGTCCCACCAGTTCCCTGGCGGCAAAGGCGACGTGCGCGACGAGATGGTACAAATGATTGCGCGCGAAGTCGCTGCGGCCAACGTTGGGCTTGAGATCAAGGTGTTCCCAGGCTCTAGCTTTTGCGCGGTGCGTTTCCATTCATGATGTGCATGGTGCTATCGATTGTGCTGCTGTGTGTGTTTCCTGAGATTGCAACGTGGCTGCCTCAAGCCATGATGGGGTAAATCATGCTGTCTAAGTTGTGGGCTATGGCGAGTCGCGCTAAAGAGGACGGTGGCTTTTCCGCCATGGTTGATGCTTGCCACCAGTTGATCTCTGAAAAGGGCCAGGCCAATTTGTACGCCTTGGCGGCCGAAGTGATAGACGCCTGGTACGGCCTGAAGAGCCACAAAAAAGATGCTTTCTTCGCAGCGCTTGCGACCGAATTCGCGCCTGACCCTGCGGCCGTCGAGGCAGCGTCGAAAGCCTATTTGTCTGACCCATCGCCGCACTCACTGGCCGCTTTGGCCGAGGTCACCGAAGCGCCTCGCCAAGAGCTTTTTCGGCGCATCAACCGAGCCAAAGGTGGCACAGCGACCTTATTGGATATGCGTGTCGCCTTGATGGAGTGCATGAAAGCACGTGAGGGCCTCGAGGCCGTTGATGCTGACTTTTTGCATTTGCTGTCGTCGTGGTTCAACCCTGGGTTTTTGCGTTTTGAGCCAGTAAGCTGGGACTCCAGTGCAGCGCTGTTAGAGAAAATCATCGAGCACGAGGCTGTTCATGCCATCGCCAGCTGGGATCATTTGCGGCGGCGGCTAGAGGCGGATCGCCGCTGCTATGCGTTCTTCCATCCGCAGTTGCCCGGTGAACCCCTGATCTTTGTCGAAGTCGCTTTGACAGACCACATCCCTGAGGCGATCGCTCCGTTGATCGCCCCGCGGACCTCTGAGGCACCAGCTCGTGTGAGCAAGCCAACCGCCGCGATTTTTTACAGCATCAGCAACTGCCAACCCGGATTGCGTGGCGTATCGCTGGGTAATTTCTTGATCAAACGCGTGGCGCAGCATCTGGGACAAGAGTTGCCCAGCCTCAAGACCTATTGCACGTTGTCGCCTGTTCCGGGGTTTACCCGTTGGTTAGCCAAAGCCGACACCAAGCCATGGCCCAAAGACATCGCTTGCGCAAAGGCCGCAGTGGACCTCTGGGTGGAGGCGCATCAACCTGTGACTGCTCTGGCCTTGCAAGCGGCGGAGCCGGCCATCAAAGAAGCGCTTCGCAAACTCACTGCACATTACCTGGTGAAAGGCTCACACGCCAAGTTGGCCGACCCGGTGGCGCGCTTTCACCTTGACAATGGCGCCCGATTGGAGCGCATCAATGTCGGGGGCGATCTATCCAAGAACGGGCTCAAGCAGTCCCTCTCGGTGATGGTCAACTACCTTTACGATCTGAGCGACGTTGAGGCGCGGCACCAAGATTTTGTTGAACGGCGCGTGAGTCATTCACGCGATGTTAAAAAGTGGCTCAAAGCTTAAAAACCACCCCAATCATGTCCAAGCACAATTTCTTTCAACTTTTACGTCAACAATTTCCTCAAGCATTGGAGGCACCAGCTGTTTGGGCTGGCGATTTGACTTACACATGGCGCGACCTAGACGAAGCGACCGCGATGCTGGCTAATTTTTTGGACAGCCTAGGCATCGAAAAAGGTAGCCGCATCGCGGTACAGGTTGACAAATCGGTTGAAGCCATGATGTTGTATCTGGCGACCTTGCGAGCAGGCTACGTGTTCTTGCCCTTGAACACGGCTTATCAGAGCAGCGAAATAGAGTACTTCATCGACAACGCCCAGCCGGCTGTCGTGGATTGTAGCCCCAAGAATTTCGGCTGGGTTAGCCAGATTGCGTTCAAAGCTGGGGTGGCGAGTGTCTTTACGCTTGGCGGCCAGCGCAACGGCAGTTTGCTCGATCGCGCTGCGCACCACTCAGCGGTGCACACCCCCGCGGAGGTGTCGCCCGATGATTTGGCAGTGATCATCTACACCAGTGGCACCACGGGGCGCTCTAAGGGCGCCATGCTCAGCCACGGCAATATCGCGAGCAACGCGCAAACGCTCAAGACGTATTGGGGGTGGACCCCTGACGACGTGCTGATTCATGCATTGCCCATTTTTCACGTGCATGGCTTGTTTGTGGCGATTCATGGCGCGCTCATCAATGGCACCCCGATGATCTGGATGGATAAGTTTGACCCCCAAGAAGCGATCGCGCACATGGCCAAAGGCACCGTGTTCATGGGTGTGCCCACCTTGTACGTGCGCATGCTCAATGAGCCGGCTCTCACCCCCGAAAGTACAGCGCATATGCGCCTGTTTATTTCAGGCTCGGCGCCCCTGCTCAAAGAGACCTTCGAGTTGTGGCAGAACCGAACGGGCCACACGATTCTCGAGCGGTATGGCATGAGCGAGACCGTCATGCTGACGTCTAACCCTTGGCAGGCAGACCCCCGTTTTGGCGGCCTCAGCGAGCGGCGTGGCGGCACGGTCGGCTTTCCACTGCCTGAGGTTGATCTGCGCGTGGTGGATGAGCAAGGCACGCGAATCGGCCTTGGTGAAATCGGTGCGATTCAGGTGAAAGGCCCCAACGTTTTTCAAGGGTATTGGCAGATGCCCGAGAAAACCGCTGAAGAGTTCACCTCAGACGGCTTTTTCAAAACAGGCGACGTTGGCAAAATCGGTGGCGATGG
>CBFIFT010000144.1:0-4105 GCA_965661935.1 Burkholderiaceae bacterium
AAATCAACGACCACGCGCGACAAAGCTTCATCCAACGGTACATAAGCGTGACCATAACGCTGTATCCCGCGCTTTTCACCCAACGCCTGTGACATGGCTTGCCCCAGCGCGATACCGACATCCTCAACAGTGTGGTGTCCGTCGATGTGCAAATCACCCTCGGCATGAATGGTCAGATCCATCATGCCGTGGCGAGCAATTTGATCGAGCATGTGATCAAAAAAACCAATGCCAGTATGGATATCTGAGACCCCAGTGCCATCTAAGTTCACGGCGACCGTGATGTTGGTCTCTAGGGTTTTGCGTGAAATTTCGGCTTGCCGCATGGCTTGGTACGCAAACTGCGTGGAGTTAAATTTGGGAAGGACTACGGCGGCATAATAACATTGAGGCGTCGCGATTTTGCGGTATTCCCCTCGGTACGACACAGATGAGTAAATTTTGGAGCCGCGCAGTTCACGAACTGACGCCTTACACACCAGGCGAGCAGCCACAGGGCGTTGGCATCGTCAAACTCAATACCAATGAGCACCCCAGCGGGCCCTCTCCGCGGGCGGTTGCGGCGATTCAAGCCGCGCTCAATGATTCGTTGCGCCTTTACCCTGATCCCAACGCGCAAGCCTTGAAAAACGCTTTGGCTCAACGGTTTGAACTGACACCGTCACAAGTCTTCGTCGGCAACGGCTCTGACGAGGTGCTTGCACACGTATTCTTGGGCTTACTCAAGCAGGACAAACCACTGTGGTTGCCAGACATCACCTACAGCTTTTACCCGGTGTATTGCGGGCTGTATGGCATCGAGTACAAAAAAATCCCCCTTGCAGATGACCTCTCAATTCCGACGAATGACTTTCTGCCGGATGGCGACGACTGTGCCGGCGCCATCATTGTGGCCAACCCCAACGCGCCCACGGGGCGGCTGCTTGCACTGGCAGACATTGAGCGTCTGATTGCTGGCAACCCCAACGCGGTGGTGGTGATTGATGAGGCCTACATTGACTTTGGGGGCGAGTCTGCAGCCAGTTTGATACCGAAATACCCAAACTTGTTGGTGGTTCACACCTTCTCCAAAAGCCGGGCGCTGGCGGGACTGCGGGTTGGCTACGCGTTGGGTGACTCGACCTTGATCGAGGGCTTAGAGCGAGTCAAAAACAGCTTTAACTCTTACCCGCTGGATCGACTGGCCATCGCGGGTGCGGTGGCATCTGTTGAGGATGAATCTCATTTCCAAAGGGCTTGTCAGCAAGTCATTCACACTCGTGAGCGCTTGAGTCAATCACTCTCAGAAATGGGCTTTGACGTGCTACCGTCCGCTGCAAACTTTTTGTTCGCTAAGCACCCCAAACACGAGGGGGCAGCTCTGGCCGAGGCCCTCAGAGAACGCGCCATATTGGTGCGGCACTTTGATCACCCTCGCATTCGCGACTATCTGCGAATCACCATCGGAACGGAAAATCAAACCGCTCAATTGGTACAAGCCCTGCAAAACATTTTGGCGTCCTGATCAGGGTCGACTACTGACTCAGACCAAACGCAGGCGAGCAGCTTCTGCGTGGGCTTGAAGCCCCTCACCTTCAGCCAAGGTCACTGCAACAGGACCCAAAACCTGAGCGCCGGCCTGTGTCACCTCAATCAAGCTGCTTCGCTTTTGAAAGTCGTACACACCCAGGGGCGAACTGAAGCGCGCGGTGCCTGATGTCGGCAGCACGTGATTGGGTCCTGCGCAATAATCGCCCAGAGACTCGCTGGTGTATGCACCCATAAAAATCGCGCCCGCGTGTTTCAGCAGTGGCTCCCATTGGTGGGGTTGCTCGCTGGCGATCTCAAGGTGTTCGGGGGCAATCCGATTGCTGATTTCACAAGCCTCTTCCATGCTCTTGGTCTTGACCAACATGCCTCGACCATTCAAGGACGCCGCGATGATCTCTGCGCGGGGCATGGTTGGCAACAAGCGATCCATACTGGCGCGCACTTGATCTAAGTACCGCGCATCTGGGCACAGCAAAATGCTTTGGGCCAATTCATCGTGTTCAGCTTGGCTAAACAAATCCATCGCGACCCAGTCTGCAGGGCTGCTGCCGTCAGCAACCACCAGAATTTCACTTGGACCCGCAATCATGTCGATGCCGACGCGACCAAACACACGGCGCTTGGCACTCGCCACGTAGGCGTTGCCCGGCCCAGTGATTTTGTCAACCGCTGGGATCGTAGCCGTACCGTATGCCAAAGCCCCTATCGCCTGAGCACCACCAATGGCAAATGCCCTGGTCACCCCCGCCAAGTGTGCGGCAGCGAGCACCAATGCGTTGCGCTCTCCGTCAGGCGTGGGAACAACCATGATGATTTCAGAGACTCCGGCCACGCGTGCGGGCAACACATTCATCAAGACGGATGATGGGTATGCCGCCTTGCCACCCGGCACATACACCCCCACCCGATCCAAGGGCGTGACCTTTTGCCCGAGCAGCGTGCCGTTTTCGTCGCGATAGCTCCAACTCATGCCACAGGCCTTGAGTTGGGCTTCGTGGTAGGCACGCACACGCTGAGCGGCAACTTCTAGTGCGCGGCGTTGGTCGTGCGGTAGGGCGTCAAACGCTTGGCGCATGTCATCGCCAGTGATTTCCAACTCATCCATTCCCGCGGCGCCTAGCCGATCAAAGCGCTGGGTGTACTCTAAAACTGCAGCATCTCCGCGGGCTTGCACATCATCCAAAATTTCTTTGACACGGACTTCAATGCCGGCATCGGTTTCAGCCGACCAACTCAAACGTTTCGCAAAAGCGCTTTCGAATTCCGCTGATTCGGTGCTGAGGGTGGGGAAATTCAGGTTTGAGCTCATCTCACATCTCCAAGCCTGTTAGGACCGAGCAAGCACTTTGGCCTGAATCGCATCCAGAAGTGGCTTCAAACGCGTGGTCTTCATTTTGAGTGATGCGGGGTTAACCACCATCCGCGCGCTGATGTCTTGGATGTGGTCCACCTCGACCAGCCGATTCGCTTTGAGGGTGTTACCCGTAGATACCAAATCAACAATGGCATCTGCCAAGCCAGTCAGTGGCGCCAACTCCATGCTGCCGTAAAGTTTGATCAAGTCAACGTGCATGCCCTTCGAAGCAAAAAATGACCTCGCCATGTGGGTGTACTTGGTCGCCACCTTGAGTCGTGCACCACGCCGAACGGCGTTGGCATAGTCGAATTCTTCGCGCACTGCGACGCTCATTCGACACCGAGCAATGTTCAGGTCAATGGGTTGAAACAAGTCTTGCTTGGACATCTCCGCTTGATGTTCGATCAAGGTATCAAGGCCACAAACACCCAAATCTGCTCCGCCCTGAGCCACATAAGTCGGCACATCGGTGGCGCGCACCAACACGACCTGTATGTCTGGCACATTGGTCGATATGATCAACTTGCGCGACTTTTCCGGGTCCTCGCTGACCTCGATGCCAGCAGAGCGCAGCAAAGGCAACGTTTCTTCAAATATTCTGCCTTTAGACAAAGCAAAGGTGATCATCTCTAAACCTCTCGGCCTCAACGCGCCGTGACTCTTTCAATTTGTGCGCCCAAGGCCCGCAGTTTGACTTCCATGCGGTCATAGCCTCGATCCAAGTGGTAGATGCGGTCGATCAGCGTTTCGCCCTTCGCCACCAAACCAGCAATGACCAAGCTCGCAGATGCACGCAAATCGGTCGCCATCACATTGGCCCCAGACAATTGGCTACCGCCCTCGATCAACGCCGTGCGACCGTCAACATGAATGTGTGCGCCGAGTCGCTGCAGCTCTTGGACATGCATGAATCGATTCTCGAAGATCGTCTCAGTCACGCTGCTGGCTCCAGATGCCACCGCATTGAGCACCATGAACTGGGCTTGCATATCGGTTGGAAAACCCGGGTATTCAGTCGTGCGAAACGCTTGGGAACGCAAAGATTGAGCACCCGCGCTGCGCACCAGCAGACCGCTTTCAATATCAACAACTTCAACACCAGCGTCAGCCAATTTTTCAATGACTGCGTCTAGGTGGTCGCGGCGTGCGTATCGAAGCCTCGCCTCCCCACCTGCACACGCAACGGCACACAAAAAGGTGCCGGCCTCAATGCGATCG
>CBFIFT010000145.1:0-4063 GCA_965661935.1 Burkholderiaceae bacterium
AGGCATCTTAGGCATGGGGATGGCGCTGGTGGTGATCGGTCGAGGCATCGACATTTCTATGATCGCCAGCCTCGCGGTTCCGCCAGGCTTTCTCTTGCAAATGGTTGCCAATGGGCAACCGCTGTCTTCGGCGTTGTGGATCGCGTTGGCGGTGGCACTGGTTTTTGGTTTGGTCAACGGTTGGTTGATTGCCTATGCCGAGGTTCCTTCACTTTTCACGACGCTGGCCACTGGGCTGTTTTTAGCAGGTCTAGGCCAAGCCTACTTGTTCAGGCTTGAGGTTGTGCAATGGACCGAGGGCATGGACGGCTTGGCTTGGTTGGGTCGCGGCTCCACACTCGGCGTCCCCACACCGGTCGTGATGTTTGCGTTTGTCTCGGTTGTGTGCGCGATCTTCTTAAAAAAGGTGCGGGCCGGCGTATTCATCTACGGCATTGGCGACAACCCCAATGCGGCCAGAGCGACGGGCTTGCCCGTCAGACCCGTTGTTGTTCTTGAGTACGTCCTGGCCTCGCTGATCGGTTTGTTTGCGGGCATTGTGATGGCGGCCTCTGTTGGCAGTATGGCCACCCGGATCTTCAACTCAACCATGATCTACGACGTGGTTTTGGTCGTTGTTTTGGGAGGCATTGGCTTGTCTGGCGGCCGCGGTGGCGTGGTGAACGTGATCATCGGAACGCTGTTGATCGGCGTCTTGCTCAATGCCATGACCATCATGGACGTGGGTTACTCGGTGCAAAACATTGTGAAAGGCATCGTTCTCTTGATTGCGATCTTGGCCGACTCAATCATCAATCCAAGGAATGAAGAGACCGCACAGCAAGGCGACATATGAGTTTTTACCGTTTCCGTTCGGAAACATTAACCCCAGAGGAGACAAGCATGAAGCACGCGAATAAATGGATCAAAGGAGCTGTGACAGGCGCACTGATTTTGTCGAGTGGTGTGGCGCTCGCGCAGGGCAAAGGACTCGATGAGCCTTTCCGAGACGGATACAAAAAGGCATTGGCAGGCAAGGTGGTTGGATATATTCCCGTTGCGATGGGCTTTGACTTAGGTATCGGCTGGTACGAAGGCCTTAAGAAAGAGCTCGAGCCCCACGGAATGAAGGTGGTAGCGCGTGACCCCAACTGGAGCACCAGCGCCGGCGCGCAGGCCATGACGGCACTGATCGCTGAGAAACCAGCGGCCATTGTGTTGCACAACCCCGACGTGCAAACCTATGCCAAGTTGATTCGCAAGGCAGAGAAACAGGGCATCTATGTCGTCCAGATCAACATGCGGTCCCAGCAGCCGTCTACGGCTTTTGTGGGTGCGGACTGGGTTGATATTGGTGAGATGACAACCGCTGCAACGGTTGCCGCTTGCCAGGGTAAGTCCAACAAGATCGCGATTGTTCAGGGTGCGCCCACCGCTGCAGCGAGTGCGTACACCTTGAAGGGGGTCGAAAACGTCCTGGCAAAGAACCCCCAAGTCAAGGTCGTTTCTAACCAAGCTGCTGACTGGGATGCGTCCAAGGCCAAAGCCATCACCCAGACGGTGCTGAAGCAGCACCCAGATCTGTGCGGCATCGTTGGCTTCTGGGACGGCATGGACATCGGTACGGCTGCCGCGGTGAAAGAAGCAGGTTTGCAAGGCAAGGTATTTGTAGCGACGTCGGGTGGCGGCGAACAAAGCGGCGCTTGCGATCAAGTCATGAACGGCTCTTTTAGCTACAACGTGAGCTACGACGTGCCCACGCAAGCGAGCAATATGGCGTCGATGATCAAGTGGCTGGTCCAAGGTGGGGTGAAGCCTGGGGCAGCCAAGCAAAACATCTACACCACATTGGTGCCTCTGACCAAAGAAAACGCGGGCAATCCGGGGGCGTGCTGGAAGCTCAGCAAAAAGTAAACGTGACCCTTTGCTCTTGATTGTCTAAAAGGCCCAAGCCATGAACGAAACCTTGACGCGACTCCGCTATCAATACTGGCCAGACCACTGGCTAGGCGAAATTCTGTCTAAGCGTTGGACAGAAACGGCGATTCCGGTGCTGTTGTTGGTGGCCGTCGTTCTGGCTTCGGGCCAAATGATCGATAACTTTTACAGCGAAACAGCCATCGCCAGCACATTGCGGCAAGCCTCTGAGATTGGGTTTGTGGTCTTGGGGCTTGGGTTGGTGATGATCGTGGGCGGCATCGACCTCTCGGTGGGATCGATGTTTGCGCTGACCAATTTTGTTGCCCTGATGTTGATGCACGTCTATCAGGTCTCGGTGCCGGTGGCTGTGCTGGGCACGCTGGTGTCGGGTGCTTTGCTTGGTGCCGTCAACGGCATATTGGTTGGCTACTTGCGGCTCAGGGCCTTCTTAACGACCTTGATCACGCTTATTATTTTTCGCGCGCTTTATGAAATTTTGAGCCTCGAGTACTCGACGGCCATCGCGGGTGGTTTACCTGACTCTGACGTGTGGTACTTCATGGGTGACGAGGCGCTCTTTGGGCTGCCATCCGTGGCCTGGGTATTTATTGTGGTTGCCATCGTGGGGCACATCACACTGACCCGGCTGCGAGTCGGATGGCACGTGATGGCGATTGGTGGCTCGCGTCGCTCGGCTTACAACAGCGGCATTGCGGTGCGCTCTACCGTCGCGATGTGCTACGTGATGAGTGGCGTCTTGACGTCTATTGGTGGGCTATTTTTTGCTGCTCGCTTGGCCACCGCTGGCGCGGACATTGGGGTGGGACTAGAAATCATTGTGGTCACAGCTGCGGTTCTAGGCGGCATCAGTCTTGGCGGCGGACGAGGCTCAGTCACCAAGGCCATTGTCGGCACGTTGATCGTGCTGCTGATCATCAATGGGTTGACCACACTCTCTGCCCCAGGTGGGCTCACACGCATGGTGCTGGCGAGCATCTTGTTGCTGGCCGCTGTGGTGGATGTGCGGTGGCTGAAGAACCGCCAAAGAATCATCAGCCGGGTGTACGTGAGCCCCGCCTATCAAAACGTGCCCAAGCCGCCAGAGTGCAGCCACGAAACAGAGGGGCCTTGGCGCTTGAACAACAAGTTGCGCGATGTCGAACTCATTGGGGTGGGGCAAGTGGAGGCGCCCGAGGATGTCATTCTCGATGCCGATGACAACCTGTACTGTGGCTCGCGCCACGGTGACATCGTTAAGTTTTATGCGCCTGACTACACCCGCATGGAGATCTTTGCGCACATCGGTGGTCAGCCTCTGGGCTTGGCATTTGATCGCGAGAACAACTTAAATGTGTGCGTTGGTGGCATGGGGCTCTACCGGGTTCGGCCTGATCGCACGGTTGAGCGGGTGACCGATGAGACCAACCGGAGCTGGAGCTCGATCAATGACGACAGCCGACTTCGTTTGGCAGACGATTTAGACATCGCCGACGATGGCCGCATTTTCTTTAGCGAGGCAACGACACGCTACGAGATGCACGAGTGGCCAGTTGATGGCCTCGAGGCGCGCGGCAACGGGCGCATCGTTTGCTACGACCCCCGCAATGGCAGTACCAAAACGCTGCTCAAGGGCTTGCGCTTTCCCAATGGAATTTGTATCGCCAGCGACAAACAGTCAATTTTGTTTGCTGAGACTTGGGGCAATTGCATCAAGCGCTATTGGTTTGATGGCCCCCGCAAGGGAGAGGTCAGCATGGTCATTGACAACCTTCCCGGTTACCCAGACAACATCAATTTGGCTTCAGACGGTAACTACTGGCTGGCATTGGTGGGTATGCGCAGTCCTGCCTATGACTTGGCTCTGCGGATGCCGGGGTTCCGTCGCCGAATGGCCAAGCGGGTACCGCTGGATGAGTGGTTATTCCCCAACATTAATACGGGCTGCGTTTTGAAGTTCAGCGAGCAAGGCGAGGTCATTGAAACGCTCTGGGACTTGGGCGGTGTCAACCACCCCATGATCACCTCGATGCGAGAGCACAAAGGGCATTTGTACTTAGGCGGCATATTGAATAACCGCATTGGTAAATACAAGCTCAAAGATGCAGACCCTCATTTCAGCCAGTATGGTCAGCGGTGGGGGAGTGCAGCATGATGAACCCATTCA
>CBFIFT010000146.1:0-3958 GCA_965661935.1 Burkholderiaceae bacterium
GCCTCACCTCATGCGGATCAGCACAACTGAGTCAGCCGGGCGACCGCTGTCAGGCTTGATGCATTTATAGTGAGGCGCAAATTCAATGCAAACAACGCAAGGCGACACATCTGCCCCAAGAGCCACACAAGCACGACGGTGCCACCGTGCCACTCCCTGAAGCCCTACCGCCACTTTGATGAACCCAACTGCTCAACGCCTGCCCCTGCTGGCATTCATGACACTGTTGATGATTGCGCTGATGATGGGGGCCAACCACGTAGCCGCGCGGTTTGCTTTCAATGACGGGGTTTCAGTGACCACCGCGGTCACCGTTCGCAGTGGCGTGACCGCTTTGGTGCTGGCGCTGATTTTGTGGACCCAAGGCGTGAGCTGGCGGGTGGCGCCGCGGGTGCGCTTGGCCCTGCTGGGCATTGGCGCACTGATTGCGGTCCAAAGCATTTGCCTGTACTCGTCGGTGGCACGCCTGCCTGTTGCATTGGCGTTGCTGGTGTTCAACACCTATCCCCTGAGCACCGCCATATGGGCCCGGGTGGTCTACCGCCAGCCCACACCCAAACCCGTGCTGTGGGCCATGCCCGTGTTGCTCAGCGGCTTGGCATTGGCGCTCGATGTGTTGGGCGCCACATCGGGTTTAGGCGCGCAAGCCCACTGGAGCGAGATCGGCGCCGGTGTTGCTTTTGGTCTGGGTGCATCGCTGACGTTTGGCTTGGCGCTGGTCATCACCCAACATGAAACCCAAGGTCTAGATGGGCGCTTGCGCACCTTCACCACCATGGCCCAAGTGGGCGTACTGGCCGGTTTGGTCGCGCTGACTAGCGGCGGCTTGCAACTGCCTCAAAGCAGCACGGGCTGGTGGGGCTTGGTGGGCTTAACGGCTCTGTATGGCACCGCGTTCACAGTTATGTTTACGCTGCTACCCAAACTGGGCGTTGTGGGTCACTCAGCCATCATGAACGTCGAACCCGTCTTTGCCTTGGTGCTGGCATGGCTGTTTTTGCACCAGAGCATTGCGCCCATGCAACTGGTCGGCGCGCTGGTGGTGGTCAGTGCGGTGGTGTGGCTGGGCACACGCAAACAGTAGTTACAAACAGCAGTTACGAACGGCAGCCGTTAGGCCGCAGTTGTCAGGCAGGGGTGCGGCACGCCGCACCCGCCCTCAAGTGCTCACGAAAACGCGTCGTGTGCCACACAGTCGGCAAAGTATGTCTTGGTGCCATCATCGGCCTCGACCTCAACCAAACCATGGATATCGGTCTCAAAGCCCGGACACTGCAAGTTGAACTCGCGGCTGAACTTGAGGTAACTGACAATGCGCTCGTCGAACACTTCGCCTGGCACCAGCACAGGGATACCCGGCGGGTACGGCGTGATCAAACTGGTGGCGACGCGGCCAACCAAGTCGTCGATGGGTACGCGCTCGGTCTTGCGCTTGGCGATACACGCAAAAGCATCGGTTGGTGCCATGGCCGGCGTCAAGTCGGTGAGGTACATCTCGGTGGTCAAGCGGGCGATGTCGTGCGCAGCGTAGCGCTCGTGCACAAATTGGCACAAATCGCGCAGGCCCATGCGCTCGTAGCGTTTGTGGTTTTGGCAAAACTCGGGCATCACGCGCCACAGAGGGTTGTTGCGGTCGTAGTCGTCTTTGAACTGTTGCAACGCGGTCAGCAACGTGTTCCAACGGCCCTTGGTGATACCAATGGTGAACATGATGAAAAACGAATACAAGCCCGTCTTTTCAACCACCACACCGTGCTCGGCCAAAAACTTGGTCACGATGGCTGCAGGTATGCCTGACTCAGCAAAGTGCCCTTCCATATCGATGCCCGGCGTGACCACCGTGGCCTTGATGGGGTCGAGCATGTTGAAGCCTTTGGCCAACTTGCCAAAGCCGTGCCAGTTGTGCGCTTGATCGCTGCCCAACATCCAGTCCTCGGGGCTGCCCAAGCCCTCTTCGACCATATCGGTTGGCCCCCACACCTTGAACCACCAATCGGTCGGCCCAAAGTCACCCTCGACCTTGCGCATGGCGCGCCGAAAATCCATGCACTCTAGGATGCTCTCTTCGACCAAAGCAGTGCCGCCCGGTGGCTCCATCATGGCGGCCGCCACGTCGCAGCTGGCAATGATGGCGTACTGCGGTGAAGTCGACGTATGCATCAGATACGACTCATTGAACAAGTGCTTATCCAACTGCACCGTCTGCGAATCTTGCACCAACACATGGCTGGCTTGGCTGATGCCCGCCAACAACTTGTGGATGGACTGCGTGGCATAAACCATCGACTTCACCGGGCGCTCGCGGTGCTTGCCCATGGCGTGAAAGCTGCCATAAAACGGGTGAAACGCCGCGTGCGGCAACCATGCCTCGTCAAAGTGAATGCTGTGCACGTAGCCATCTAACTTGGCCTTGATGGCCTGCGTGTTGTAGAGCACGCCGTCATAGGTCGACTGGGTGATGGTCAAAGTGGATGGCAACACAGCGTCAGCATCGAGGTGCTGCAACAGCGGGTTGGCGCGAATCTTGGCACGAATGGCGTCGGGCTCAAACTCACTTTGGTCAATGGGGCCAATGATGCCGTAGTGGTTGCGAGTGGGCTTGAGAAACACCGGTATGGCACCCGTCATGATGATCGCGTGCAGCACAGACTTGTGGCAATTGCGGTCCACCACCACCACATCGCCGGCAGCCACCGTGTGGTGCCACACCATCTTGTTGCTGGTGCTGGTGCCGTTGGTCACAAAGAAGCAATGATCTGCATTAAAAATGCGTGCCGCATTGCGCTCGCTGTCAGCGATGGGGCCTGTGTGGTCAAGCAACTGACCCAACTCTTCAACCGCATTGCACACATCAGCGCGCAACATGTTCTCGCCAAAAAACTGGTGGAACATCTGCCCCACAGGGCTCTTCAAAAATGCAACGCCACCCGAGTGACCCGGGCAATGCCACGAGTAAGAGCCGTCTTCGGCGTAATCCAACAGCGCCTTGAAAAACGGCGGCTGAATGCCCTCGAGGTAAGACTTGGCCTCGCGAATGATGTGACGCGCCACAAACTCTGGCGTGTCTTCAAACATATGGATAAAGCCGTGCAGCTCACGCAGCACATCGTTGGGCATATGGCGCGAGGTCTTGGTCTCGCCATAGACATAAATCGGCACATCGGCGTTCTTCCAACGCACCTCTTCAATAAAGGTGCGCAAGCGCTCAATCGCCGGGTCTAGCTCAGGGCCGCCCGTGACCTCTTCGTCATCGATAGACAAAATGAAAGCGCTGGCGCGGCTTTGTTGCTGCGCAAACTGACTCAAGTCGCCATAACTGGTGACGCCCAGCACCTCAAAGCCCTCTTGCTCAATCGCTGTCGCCAACGCCCTGATGCCCAAACCCGAGGTGTTTTCAGAGCGAAAGTCTTCATCAATGATGACAATGGGAAAGCGAAATTTCATGGCAAATCCAAGCAAATAAATGGCAAACAGCGCAGAGTGTAAATACTGCGCAGGCAGTAACCCTACCACGCCGTTAAAAAATGCCCATGCTGTGGCGATCAGCAGACAAGATTGCTGCCAATGACCGCTGCGTCAGCGCCCTGCCAACCTCGCCAGAACGCCCCCAGAGCTGGGCTACAATAGCGCCTTCGCGGAAAGGTGGATGAGCGGTTTAAGTCGCACGCCTGGAAAGCGTGTGTGGGTTCATAGCCCACCGCGGGTTCGAATCCCGCCCTTTCCGCCAGAAGACAAACAAAAGCGCCCTCATGAGGGCGCTTTTTTGTTTCTGCAGCCTGCTTCGCCGAAATGCGTCGCTTGTCGGCCGATGATCTTCCGCTGCAACCCAAGGCGCGGGCGCAAACTTTTTCTACAGTTTCAAAACCCTGACTTCAAAAGTCTGTGCGCAGGGCCCAGATCTCTGGGAAAAGCACCACGTCCAGCATCTTGCGCAGGTAGCTGATGCCGCTGGGGCCGG
>CBFIFT010000147.1:0-3910 GCA_965661935.1 Burkholderiaceae bacterium
GCTTCGATTCGCTTGGCCCAAGGCACGATGGTTTGCGCCAGCGAAGTCCCTTGGGGTGGCTCAAATGAATGCAGCCGCAACGTGAACTCGGCGGCGAGCGAAAAGCTTGAAAAACCCAACGCAGCGACGCCAACCAGCATCCCACGCCATAGACCACGAACCAGCGACATGGACGACCCCGCAAAAGAAATAGGCGGCACACGGCCGCTCTAGTAACTTACGCCGCGGCCTGCCCCGTGCCAGACAAGCGCGGATCGTACCATCAACTTTTCCCGCGTTTTGGCTTGAGACCAGCGCCCTGCCCCACTCCTGAATTTCATGCCCAGCCCGATGCACACAGGTGTAGGGGGCCGGGCACAAACCCAACGGTCAGCGCAGGGGGCGAGCCGCTGCTTTGCGTTAAGCGAAGGTATCGCTCATGAGCGTGCCGAACCACGTGAACATTTGGCGATAGTTTTTGGTGCTGATACCACTGGCCTCAACGGCCGAGCCGCCCACTGTCGAACCACCATTTGAAGCCACCTTCATCTTGGTCGTCACGGGGTCGTATTGGTAAACGGCCGTGAGCCACGACGCCGTGGTGCGCGTGATGGGCGAGTAACAAGCCGAGTTGGCCACAGGGCTGGCGTCTGGCTGCCCGTCACCCAACAAGCGAATGATTGCGTCGGCACAGATCTTGGCCTCTTGGTTGCCTACATGGCCAGCCTTGGGCAAACCGCAAGAGGCCGCATCCCCCACCACGTGAACCTTGGCGACGGCGGTTGATTCATAGCTCAAGACGTCCACCGAAGCCCAGCGGCCAAAGTTGGGGCTAACGGCATCTGCCGCCGAATTGTTCAGACCCACATCAGCGAACCAACCTGCGTCATCGTTTTCGTCAAGTAAGCCTGCGCCAATGCCAGCCGCCCGGTGTGGCGGAATCGGGCTGACCACGGCAGGTATGCCGTGCCATCGCCGAGTGACCCGCCGAGGTAGAGCTGGTGCTAGCGCGGTGGTGAGAGTGACCCAAACCGCACTGGGGTCACAACATCGGGCGCAGTTCAGCTGCTGCGCCAAGCAGCAATGGCAACCAGTGGTTTTGAACAGCGGCGTCATGCAGTTGCTCAGCGGTACCTACCACGTTGAGTGCAGCAAGTGTTTGACCACGCACGTTTCTGAGGGGCACGGCCAATGCATGGATGCCAATTTCGTGGCCATCGCGGGCCAAGCAATGGTCTTGTGCCCTGACCTCGGCGATCAGGTTGGCAAAACGAGCCTTGTCGGTCTCTGTTTTGGGTGTGATGCGCGGCAAGTCATTGGCTTTTAACCACGCGGCAAATTCAGGCTCAGCATAGGCCGCAAGCAACACGCGCCCTGTGGAAGTGGCGTGCGCCGGCAGTCTAGCTCCGAGGTGCAAACCGTGCGCCTGATGGCGAACCGGCTCTGCCGCACCAGCGCTGCGCGCAACGATCACGCACTCGCCGCCTTCGAGCACAACGGCGCTGAAGGCGGCTTGGGTTTGCTCAGCCAATCGGTTCAGGGTGGGTTGCAAAGTCCGGGGCAAGCGCGATGAAGCCAAGTAGCTGCCCGCGAGCCGCAGCACCCGCGCTGATAACCAATAGTAGGAGCCATCGCTCTCTAGGTACCCCAGCTCTGCGAGTGTGAGCAAATGCCGCCGCGCAGCGGCTCGGGTGATGCCCGTTCTTTGCGCAGCCAAAGTGGCATTCAAGCGCTGTCGGTCGGTATCAAACGCCTCTAGGACACTCAGGCCCTTGGCCAGCCCAGCGATGTAGTCTGCTTTGGCAATGCGCACGTCCACAACCTTTCTCGGACGTCTCAAACCACCCCCTGTGGCACGCCGGTCCGCAGTGCGCGATTATCGCGCAAACGACCAACGCAAGCGCTAAATTCCAACCCAAAGCCGTTCAGACGGGTCCCAGGCAGGTTCATGGCGTTCGCGATGTCAACCGGCTTGGTGGCGCCATCCGAATGCCCCCGAGGCCAATTCACATGACTGGTACACCTCAGATCTGCGCTCGCAGTCTGCGCCATAGCGTCGGCGGCGGCCTCTGCGCGCCACGCCGATGTGACGCATGGTCCATCGGACTTGTCACAAAACGGTCACACATCTCATCAAGAATCGCGCCAAAGACCAATCCGAAACCGATTGCAGGTGCCACTGAATGTCATTTCAAAGCCAAATTGCCACTGTTCTTCACCCATCTGCCGGCGAGCGCCGCCCCATCCATGCCGCCAACACAGGCAACCAAGCACCCTCTTCACCCCGTTTGCTCACGTCTTGGGCCATGCATTTAGACGAAGTCCGAGAGGCCCAGGCGCTGCGCCATCAGGTGTTCGCGGCTGAGATGGGCGCCACCTTGAAGACATCCATACCTGGACACGACATCGATCTCTTTGACGATTTTTGCGAGCACTTGATCATTCGAGACGCAGAAACCATGCGGGTGGTCGGCACGTATCGCGTGCTGACGCCTGCACAAGCGCGCAGGGTTGGCGGCACTTACACGGACGAAGAATTTGATCTCACGCGGCTGCGCAACATCAGAGAGCGCATGGTGGAGCTGGGTCGAAGCTGTGTCCATCCTGACCACCGCACGGGCGGCGTGATCTTGGCACTGTGGAGGGAGTTGACCCAGTTTATGCGCCGCAATGGGTTGGACATCATGATCGGTTGCGCCACGATTCCACTGGGCGCGAGTGTCTCAAGCGCTGGTGCTTTGGGGCCACAGGCCGCAGCCAACATTTGGGCGCAGATGCAACGCAGGCATATGGCACCCGTGCAGTTTCGGGTGATACCGAGGTTGCCGTTGCCGCTCACAGCCTTTGACGAGGGCCATGACGTCAGCCCGCCGCCACTCATCAAGGCCTATTTGCGCTTGGGCGCCAAGGTCATGGGACCGCCCGCTTGGGACCCAGAGTTCAATGCGGCCGACCTGCCCTTGATCTTCCACTTGGATGACATGCCCGCGCGCTATCAGCGCCAGTTCAACGCTTGAGATACGCGCCATGACCAACCTCAAAAAACCCCGCCACAAAATGCCCAAGTTGCTGGGTAGAGACCTCAGCCTCGTGGCCTTTAACGAGCGCGTGTTCTCGTGGGCTGCCCGCGAAGACGTGCCGCTGTTGGAGCGCCTTAGGTTTCTTTGCATCGTGTCATCCAACCTCGATGAGTTCTTTGAAGTTCGAATGGCACCTCACCTGACAGATCATTTAGGTGAGGTGAAGCGCAAGGCGAACGAGGTGTTCAACTACACCGAGCTCAGCGGTCACATCCAACAGCTGGTCAAAGCGCAATACGATTTGTTCAACGAAGCCATGATCCCACTGCTGCGCAAGCAGGGCGTGCACATCGTCTCTCACAGCCAAAGAACGGCCGCCCAGCGAAAGTGGGTGGCAGACTATTTCGCCAAAGAGGTGCAACCGCTGCTGGTGCCCATCAGCCTGGACCCGTCTCACCCTTTTCCGCAGGTTGCAAGCAAAACACTCAACTTTGTGGTGCGTCTCAAGGGCTCTGATGCGTTCGGTCGCAGCAATGAAATTGCGATTGTGAAGGTGCCACGCAGCCTGCCTCGATTTATTGCAATACCTGGCATCAAAGGCCGCAAGGCCAAGAACTTTGTCTCCATATCCAGCCTGATTCGATCTCACCTCAAAGACCTGTTTCCAGGCAGAGAAGTCACCGAGTTCTCTCAGTTCAGGGTCACCCGCCACTCTGACGTCGCCGTGGATGAGGAAGAAGTTAAGAACCTGCGCACGGCGCTCAGGCAAAGCCTTCAACACCGCAGCTACGGTCGCCCCACACGGCTTGAGGTGTCATCGGGTTGCTCTGAGTTTTTGAGCAGAGTCCTGTGTCAAGAGTTCAACTTGCCAGTGGAGTCGCTGTACCGCGTGCATGGCCCGGTGAACTTGG
>CBFIFT010000148.1:0-3881 GCA_965661935.1 Burkholderiaceae bacterium
GCCATCGTGATGCCGAATCTCAAACCACCGATCACCCGCACGCAAGATGCCTTGGCTTATCGCGAGCGCATTTTGGCAGCGGTTCCTGAAGGGCTGGCGTTTGAGCCTTTGATGACGCTTTACCTCACCGACAACATGCCGCCCAGTGAGATTGCTGCGGCCAAGCGCGCCGGGGTTATCGCTTGCAAGCTTTACCCCGCAGGTGCGACGACCAACAGCGATGCAGGGGTCACCGATGTCAAAAAAATATATCCCGTGTTGGAGGCGATGCAGCGCGAGGGGATGCTGCTGCTGGTTCACGGCGAGGTGACCGATGGCGACATCGATTTGTTTGACCGTGAGGCTGTTTTCATCGACCGCGTGTTGAAGCCACTGCGCACAGATTTTCCGGAACTCAAGGTGGTGATGGAGCACATCACCACACAAGAGGCAGCGGCATATGTGGCGCAAGGCGACCCGCGGTTGGGCGCTACCATCACCGCACACCATTTGCTCTACAACCGCAATGCCCTGTTCATGGGCGGCATACGGCCGCACTACTACTGCCTACCGGTGCTCAAGCGAGAAATCCACCGACAAGCGTTGTTGCAGGCTGCCACCAGTGGGTCACCTCATTTCTTTTTAGGCACCGACAGCGCACCCCACCCCGCTCACCTTAAAGAACATGCTGTGGGGTGTGCTGGTTGCTACACCGCGCACGCCGCCCTTGAGTTGTACGCCAAAGCCTTTGACGCGGTGGGGCAGATCGACAAGTTGGAAGGCTTTGCTTCGCATTTCGGTCCTGACTTTTACGGGTTGCCCAGAAACACGCGGCAAGTGGTGCTGCGAAAAGAGACGTGGGTACCACCCGAGAGCTTCGCCTTTGGTGCGGCCGAGCTCAAACCTCTGGATGGTGGCCTTGCCTTGGAGTGGCGTCTGGAGCCAGCCGAGAGTCCGTGAGGTCGGCACGAGGTCATGGTTCAACCACCTTTGTGTGCGCAGGATGGCAAGCCTGACTTGACTGGCTTCGCGCGGGTGGACTGGCAAGCTCCATGGCTTGCGCCAATCGCGCAGGCAGGGCAGGCGGTTTGGGCCGACTGGACAGCACATGGCGGCGCCTTGTGCGACAGCTTGAATCGCCACCTAAGCGCCCCCGTGGCGTTCGTGCGTCAGGACGCCTTGGGGGTGCAAATGCCCTATGAGGCGCACGTGGCGCACCTATGTCAGGTACCGACGCGCGACAACGTCCATGACTTCTTCAATGCGCTGATCTGGTCTACGTGGCCAGAGACCAAAAGCCAAATCAACCGACTGCACGCGGCTGAGATCGCAGCGCAAACTGGAGCCGCCGGTCCGCGCGGTGCGACCCGGGACGGGCTCACCCTTTTGGATGAAAACGGTGTCGCATTGGTCGCGCCCACTGAGTTGTGGCGCGCCTTGGAAGCCCACGACTGGCATACCGCTTTCGTTGCCAAGCGTGCGCTTTGGGCGCAGTCCTATTTGTGGTTGTTTGGTCATGCGTTGCTGGAACAGTTGGCCCAGCCGAGAAAGGGCTTGACCGCCCATGTTTGGCTGATGGATAGCGCGACGAATCAATGGGCAATTGACGCTTTGGCGAGTGGCCAAGACATCTGTTCGCTGCAGCGCGCCTTGGACAAGCTCTGGTCCAAAACACTCACCGCCAAAAGCGTCGCTGCCAAGCCATTTACTCCCTTACCGGTATTGGGGGTTCCCCATTGGTGGGCCGCGAACGAAGAGGCGGATTTTTACGCTGACAGCAGCGTCTTTCGGCCGCCTCGACAGCGCCGTCGGCCGGCTTCGAGTTAGCGCTCAACGCAGGTCGGGATGGCGTATTTCCCTCAGCTGGGCGAGGGTTTGCATTGCAGATAACATTCGAGCGCTGGCGTGTGTCAGTTTTTCGTGGGAGATGATTAGTATGAAACGCATTGCATTGTTCGTGATGACCAACTTGGCGATTGTCTTGGTGTTGGGTGTGACGGCAAGCATCTTGGGTGTCAATCGATTTTTGACCGCCAACGGCTTGGATTTGACAGCGCTATTGGGTTTTGCGTTGCTCATCGGCTTTGGGGGCGCATTCATCTCACTGCTGATCAGCAAGCCTGTGGCCAAGTGGAGCACTGGGGCTCGAGTCATTACCCAGCCTGCCAACTCCGATGAGGCGTGGTTGTTACAAACCGTGCAACGCCTATCGGCAAATGCAGGTATCGGCATGCCCGAAGTGGCCATTTACGAGGGCGAGCCCAATGCCTTTGCCACGGGTGCGTTCAAAAGTTCTGCCTTGGTTGGCGTTTCGACTGGTCTGCTGCGCGGCATGACGCACGAAGAGATCGAAGCGGTTCTGGGCCACGAGGTGGCCCATGTCGCCAATGGCGATATGGTGACCATGGCGTTGATCCAAGGTGTGATGAACACCTTCGTGGTGTTTCTTTCCAGGGTCATCGGCTACTTGGTGGACAGCGCTTTGCGTCGCGGTGACTCGCAGAGCCAGGGGCCAGGCATGGGTTACTTCATCACGACCATCTTGATGGACGTGGTGTTGGGCTTTTTGGCCGCCATGGTGGTGGCGTGGTTCAGTCGGCAACGTGAATTTCGCGCCGACGCTGGCGCCGCGAAATTGTTGGGGCGCAAGCAGCCAATGATCAACGCGCTGGCGCGCTTGGGTGGTATGCAGCCAGGCGCGCTGCCTAAAGCCATGGCCGCCATGGGCATCAGTGGCGGTTTGGGTGCATTCTTCTCGACCCACCCGCCCATCGAAGAGCGCATCCGCCGCCTGCAGGCCATGTGATTCAATGACTGGCCTGCGGTTGAGGGGTCTATAAAACGCGTATCATCGACCCCGAAGCTGGCTGGACCACCGCTGGTGCAATCGCCGAAAGGCCGCACTGGAGGAACGTCCGGACTGCACAGGGCAGCGTAGGAGGTAACACCTCTCCACCGAAAGCCGTCAGGTATAAGGTGCGGATTAGAGCAACAGAGACGAGCCGATTGAGTTCGGGTGAAACGGGCAATCTCTACGCGCAGCAATACCAAATAGGCCAACGAGCAGAGCTTGCTTTGCGAACTGTGTGTCCCGCAGTGCGTTGGCGGGTAGGTAGCACCGAGCCGTCGGGTGACTGGCGGCCCAGATGAATGGTGGTCACAACGGGGCGACCCGTTGCACAAAATCCGGCGTACAGGCCAGCTTCACTTTTTCAATTGCCTTGTGCCACCTTGCCCGCGCGGATCCGCGCAGGCTGGTCACCTGACCCCTAGCCTTAGGGCAGCACGCGCACCGGTGCTTCGCCCTCAGCCCGTGGCACGATTTGCCCGATTTCAAACACCTGCTCGCCGCACGCCTTGAGGGTTTGCATGCAAGCCGCCGCGTGGGCTGCATCGATCACCACGACCATGCCAATACCATTGTTGAACGTGCGGTTCATTTCGATGTCATCAATGCCAGCTGTGGCTTGCAGCCAGTCAAATAGCTCGGTGCGCGGCCAGCTTCCCCGTTGCAAGTCAGCGCCAGCGCCGGCCGGCAGGACACGGGGAATGTTTTCCAACAGTCCACCACCTGTGATGTGCGCCAGGGCCTTGATGGGGTGCGCCTGAAGGGCTTCAAGAATGGGCTTCACGTACAGGCGCGTGGGCGCCATGATGGCCTGTTTAAATGGCTGGCCATCTAGTTGAGCGGGGCAGGCGTCGCCAGCGCGCTCAATGCATTTGCGCACCAGGGAAAATCCGTTGGAGTGAACGCCGTGGCTGGCCAGACCCAAGACCACGTCACCTGCATTGACGTTGGCACCCGTCAAGATTTTGGACTTTTCAACGGCCCCCACTGCAAAGCCGGCGAGGTCGTACTCGCCGTCGGGGTACATGCTGGGCATTTCAGCGGTCTCGCCGCC
>CBFIFT010000149.1:0-3872 GCA_965661935.1 Burkholderiaceae bacterium
TGCCCAAGCTCAATGGCGTCACTTGTGCGCAGTGCCGTGCGCGAGTCTTCGAAGAGTGCTCACAGCGCCCCGGTCACGGCGACGCATAAACACAGTCAGCCGTGTATCAGGGCGCAGGCGAGGCCGCTGGCACAGGCCGGCGCCACAACCAATAGATACCAACACCCATCACGGCGATGGGCAGCAGCGAGCCCAGGTTCAATAGATTCCAGCCTTGTGTGGTGACCAACGCGCCAGAGGCAAAAGATGTCAAGGCCATGGTCGCAAACACGAAGAAGTTGATGGCCCCTTGGGCTCGGTCTTTTTCTGCAGGTTCATAAGCTTGCAGCGACAAAGTGGTGCTGCCAGTGAAGACGAAGTTCCAACCCACACCGAGGGTGAAAAGAGCCACAATAAACTGAGTCAAGTCGGTGCCGCTCAGCGCTACAGCCACACAAACCAAGTTGAGTAGCACGCCCACCGCCATAATGGGGAGCGCACCAAACCGTTTGATCAAGTGACCGGTGAAAAAGCCTGGCGCGAACATGCCAATGATGTGCCATTCAAGTACAAATGCCGTTTGCGAAAAAGGCATGCCACAGGTTTGCATGGCCAAAGGTGTGGCGGCCATCAAAAGATTCATCACGCCGTAGCTCAGAGCTGCAGACATGGTCGCCACAATGAACACAGGTTGCGCCATGATTTCTCGCATCGGCCGACCCGCACCGCCCGGCGCTTTGTTGACCACAACTTCTGGAAAGCGGATCGCGCTCATCACCAATGCACCGATGGCGGCCACCAAGGCCAACGCCAGGTAGGCGCCAACGAATGGCGTCTCTGTCATCTCGCGGGTGAATGAAGCCATTGTTGGACCAAACACGCCACCCACAATGCCAGCTGCGAGGACCAAAGACACAGCCTTTTCCTTGAACGCCGGAGCGGCCAACTCAGCCGCGGCAAAGCGATACAACTGGGCGTTGGCGTTGTAATAGCCGGCGATGACAGTGCCAATCACCAACCAAACGAATTCGTGCGTCATCACAGCCCACGCGCAAAGCAATGCAGAGCCCAAGGCCGTCGCCAAGCCGCTTTGAAATGCCCACTTGCGCCCCCACCGTGCTTGCGCCTTAGAGACCAGTGGCGTGCTCAATGCCCCGCCGACCACATAGCCCATGACCGGTAGCGTGGCCATCCAACCAACTGGCGCAATGCTCAAGCCGACGAGGCCGTTGATTGCAATGAACACGGCGTTGTTGATCAAAAACAATGATTGCGCTGATGCCAGCAGCCATAGGTTGGCGTTCATGAGGAGGCCCTGAGGATATGTAGGCCGCCATCTTAGCGGTCAATACCCGGTGAGGTATGTCGCGCAGGTCAATGCGGCCAAAGCTGCTGTCTCGGCCCTGAGCACCCTTGGGCCAAGCCTAGCGGTCACAAAGCCCGCCTGCACAGCCTGTTTCAATTCAGCTGGCGACAGCCCGCCCTCTGGGCCGCTTAAAAAACACCAGGCGTTGGTGCTCGGCTCTGAAGTCAGGCGCTCAGCAAGCTCCGGACCATCGAAACTTAAAACCACGCGGCTTGGGCTGTGCGCCTCAGCGCGGCTTTGACTGAGCCAAGTTTGGAGTGATTGAATCGGCTCGATGCTGGGTACGCGGTTGCGCCCACACTGCTCGCAAGCCGCAATCGCCACGGCCTGCCAATGTTCGCGCCGCTTGGCTGCGCGGGTTTCGTTGAAGCGCAAAACGGTGCGTTCGGTCAGCAGCGGGATGATGCGCGCAACCCCAAGCTCGGTTGCTTTTTCAACCAGCCAGTCCATGCGCTCATTGGCGGGCATGCCCACAGCAAGTTCAACCGTGACCGACGCCTCGCGCTCGAGCGCGTCATGCTCGCCGACGTGGACGTCCACGCCTGCTTTGTGCATTTGCGAGATGGTCGCATCGAACTGCCCACCTTCGCCATCAAAAAGCACCACCGATTGACCCGGCTGCATGCGCAGGACTTGGATATGACGCGCCGCTTTGGGATCTAACGAGAGCGCTGCCTGGCTTTGCAGCGGCGTTGCGCTGAATATCCGTGGGCCGGGCATGCTCAGCTCCTGCCGTAAGTGAAGGCGTTGGCGATGTCTAACCCTTCCAAGGATTCGATGAATCGCAACAGCGGGCGAAATTCGCGGTAGCGCGAACAGGTGGCATGCACATAGCCCATAAACCTTGGCGTGTCAGCGAGGTATTGGGGCTTGCCGTCGCGCAAGGTAAGACGCGCAAAGATGCCCAAAATTTTCAAGTGGCGCTGCAATCCCATCCACTCGATCGCCTTGAAAAACGCGCCAAAGTCTTGTGACCAATCTTCAAATTGAAACCAAGGCTGGCGGCGCACGCGTTCCCAGTAGCGAATTGCGATATCCATCAACAGCTCGTCATCCCATTCATGAAACGCATCCCGAATCAAACTGGCGATGTCATACGTTACGGGTCCAATCAGCGCGTCTTGAAAATCAACCACCCCAAGTTGGCCGCTGCCATCGAGCATCAAATTGCGCGCCATGAAATCGCGGTGCACAAAAACTTGCGGCCCTTGTTGGCAGCGCTCGCAGAGCAACTCAAAGGCACTGTCAAGTATGTTGCGCTCGGCGGCGTTGAGGGCATGGCCCTTGTGCTGGGAGACATACCAAGTGGGAAACAGCTCCAGTTCGCGGCGCAACACCTCGGTGTTGTAGGTCGGTAACGCACCCGCCACAGTGGCCGCTTGCCACATCACGAGTTGATCCAGCGCGCTCATCAGGTGCTGGTGCAGCGAATCTGCAGGCAGAGGCAATGATCCCAACAACGTGTGTGATCCCAAATCACTCAACAACAAAAACCCGTGGGTGGCATCGTTTGCCAATACAGCAGGTACCCGCAAGCCCGCTTGCGCCATGAGTTGTTGAACATGCACAAATGCCGCGTTGTTCTCTAGATCTGGCGGCGAATCCATGACGATGAGATCGAGCCCACTCGTTTTTGTGACACGCAAATAACGGCGAAAGCTGGCATCCGCGCTTGCCACGCGCAGCGTCTCAGGGCGCAAGTCGTGGGCCGCACACTGCTGGGTGAACCAAATTTGAAAAGCGCTTTTGCGCGACGAGTCAGTCCAGGTTACATGCGGCATGGTTGTGTGTGGGGCTGACCAGGGGGCCAATGTGCCAACGTAGGATAATGTGAGCTATTTTAGGGGAGCCAGCTTGCACCACGGGGGCGAGCTCTACCCAAACCATTGAACTCTTCACGCGGTTTGAACTCAACGCCATCCAAATTGTTTTTGACACCACTCACAGCCGTGCTGTGGGCGACGCTGGGCGCGCCTGTTTGGGCCGACCCAGCGGGCTGGCAGTGGAGCCTCGAGGTTCGGCAATCGCTACCGAGCGCGGGTGAGGCTTTGCCGGTGCATGTATCCGGTGACACCATCGAGCGCAGCGGAGAAGACAAGGTGATCGTCAGTGGAGACGCTGAACTGCGCCGTTTGGGCTTGGTGATCCGGGCAGATCAGATCAGACACGACACGGCCACCCAGCAAATGGAGGCGGTCGGTGAAGTGCGGGTGATTGATGGAGACAATCGCTACCGTGGCCCTCAGTTAAACGTGAATCTAGAGACCCAAGTGGGCGCATTTGAGAGCCCCCTGTTTGAGCTAGGCTCTGGTGCGCGTGGCGATGCCAAAGAGCTGCGTTTTCAAGGGCCCAAGCAGAGTGAAGCCGTCGGGGTGCGGTACTCAACTTGCCCACGCCCTGATGACAAAGATTGGCGACCAGACTGGGTGCTGAATGCGTCTTCGGTCGCGTTTGATCGTGAGCAACAGTTGGGTGTCGCCAAGGGTGCGGTGTTGCGCTTTCAGAATGTGCCCATATTGGCCAGCCC
>CBFIFT010000150.1:0-3859 GCA_965661935.1 Burkholderiaceae bacterium
ACTCTGGCATTGATTGGGTCAAGGTTTTGCATGGCGAACAAAGCTTGACGCTGCACCGTGCCTTGCCAGTCGCGGCAACAGTGGTGGGCGAATTGAAAGTGACCCATTTGGTTGATAAGGGCGCCGATAAAGGGGCCTTGTTGGTTCATGAGCGCCGCATCTATGAGCAAGCCTCAGGCGACTTGTTGGCGACGCTTTCGGGCACCACGTTTTGTCGCGGCGATGGCGGTTTTTCGCAGGAGCAAGGCAATGGGCCAGCTGGCGGAGATGCGCCACCACCTGCCAAGCCAGCTTGTCCGAGCACGCCCCCTGATGCCACTTGCGCGATGCCCACCATGGCGCAGGCGGCGTTGCTTTATCGCTTGTGCTCGGACTTGAACCCCTTGCATGCCGACCCTGCGGTGGCCCAAGCGGCTGGTTTCAAGCGGCCCATTTTGCATGGACTGGCGACCTACGGTGCCGTCGGGCATGCGATTTTGAAGACGTGGTGTGGCTATGATCCAGCGCGCTTGAAATCGCTGGGCTTGCGTTTCGCTGGGCCCGTCTTTCCGGGCGAGACCATTGACGTGGATATGTGGCGCACAGAGTTGGGTGTGCAGTTTCAGGCCCGCGTGGCAGCGCGTGATGCGCTGGTGATTTCGCACGGTGTGGCTGAAGTGGAGGGCGTATGACGGTGAGTCGTGGCATCTTGTCGGTGGGGGCATATGTGCCCCGCACCCGCTTGCAAAGGCAAGCCATCTACGCAGCCAACCGCTGGTTTGCGCCCGGTTTGAAGGGCGCGGCCAAGGGTGAAAAGGCCATTGCCAATTGGGATGAGGACAGCATCACCATGGCTGTAGAGGCCAGCAACGACTGCTTGCTGGCTGGCCCCAAGGGCAAACCCAGTTCGTTGGTGCTGGCGTCGACGTCGCATCCTTTCTCAGACCGATTGAACGCGGCAGTGGTTGCCGATGCATTGCACTGGGCGCCTGAAATCCATACCCAAGATGCCAGTGGCAGCATGCGCGCCGGCACATCGGCGTTGATGGCCGCACTGGGGCGAGAGGCTCAGCAAGGCACCACGATGGTGGTTGCAGCAGAGCACCGCCAAACCAAAGTCGCAAGCGCCCAAGAAATGGCGTATGGCGATGGCGCAGCGGCGCTTTGGGTGGGCGAGGGCGAGGTCGTGGCGCGCTACCTGGGTGGATGCAGTGAGTCGGTCGACTTTGTCCACAGCTACCGCATGGCAGAGCGTTCGCAAGACTATGGTTGGGAAGAGCGTTGGGTGCGCGAAGAAGGCTATTTGTCTATCGTGCCGCCGGTGATCGCCAAGGCTTTGAGCCAAGCAGGCGTGCAAGCTGCGCAGGTGACTCATTTTTGTTTACCCAGCACCTTGCCTCGGGTAGCAAGCGGGGTGGCCAAGAAAGCAGGTATCGCTGATGCGAGTGTGCGAGATAACCTCATGTCGGTGTGCGGCGACACGGGCAGCGCCCACGCCTTGCTGATGTTGTCTCACGCCCTGCAAGAGGCCAAGGCAGGTGACATCGTGGTGGTGGCAGCCTTTGGTCAAGGCTGTGATGTGTTGGTGTTTGAGGTGACGCCAGAGGTCGCCAAGTTAGGCGCCGCGCAAGGGGTCAACGGCTACTTGCAACACAAGAAGCCATCCGAAGCGTACCTGAGGTTTTTGGCCTTCAACGGCATGGTCGAGATGGAGCGTGGGATGCGCGCCGAGACCGATCGGGGCACCCCCTTAACCAGCGCTTACCGCAACCACGAGATGTTGCAAGGTTTGGTGGGCGGTCGCTGCCGTGCTTGTGGGACCGTGCAGTACCCCAAGGGTCGCTACTGCGTTGAGCCCACTTGCAAGCAATTGGATAGCCAAGAGCCACACGTGTTTTCGCGCTCGCGTGCCCAGGTGGTTTCGTATACGGCGGACTTGCTGACGTACTGTCCAGACCCGCCAGCTTGGTACGGGATGATTCAGTTTGAAGAGGGCGGACGGATGCTGATCGACTTCAGCGAAGTCGAGCAAGTCGAGGTGGGTGACACCATGCGCATGGCGTTTCGCATCAAAGACCAAGACCCGCTCAGGGGATACCAGCGCTACTTCTGGAAAGCGGTTCCTTTGGCAACAACGAAAGGCTAAGACATGGCAACTGGTATCAAAGACAAAGTCGCGATCCTCGGCATGGGGTGTTCAAATTTTGGCGAGCGCTGGGATTGCAACGCCGAGGACCTGATGGTCGAGGCCTTTGAAGAGTGTTTGCAAGACGCGGGCATCGAGCGCTCCCAAATTGAAGCAGCGTGGTTTGGCACAGCCATTGGTGAGCAACACGTGGGCATGTCGGCTGTGCCCTTGGCGATGACGCTGCGCTTGCCTTACATACCCGTGACGCGGGTTGAAAACTATTGCGCCACTGGGACCGAGGCGTTTCGCGGTGCCTGCTATGCCGTGGCTTCGGGCGCGGTTGATATCGCGCTGGCCTTGGGGGTCGAGAAGCTCAAAGACACCGGCTATGGTGGCTTGCCGCAACGGGGCCGGGGCGCGCTGAACAACCAGTTTTGGGCGAATGTATCGGCACCCGGCTCTTTTGCTCAGTTGGCCGCTGCCTACCGCGCCAAGCATGGTGTGGGCTTAGAAGACCTCAAGCGTGCCATGGCGCATGTTTCAGTGAAGAGCCACGCCAACGCGGTCAACAACCCCAAGGCCCATTTGCGCAAACCTATCACCATCGATGACGTCTTGAATGCCCCAATGGTGGCGGACCCGCTGGGCTTGTACGACTGCTGTGGTGTGTCCGATGGTTCGGCTTGTGCCATCGTGACCACCCCCGAGATTGCCAAAGCATTGGGCAAGCACGACTTGGTTTCGGTCAAGGCACTGCAGGTGGCCGTCTCCAACGGCCAAGAGTTGCAGCTTGATCAATGGGACGGCTCGTACTTTGCCACCACCCGGGTGGCCGCGTCGCGGGCTTACACCGAGGCGGGCATCAGCAAGCCCAAAGAGCAGGTCTCGTTGGTTGACGTGCACGATTGCTTTTCGATCACCGAGTTGGTGACCATGGAAGATTTGCAGCTCTCAGATGAAGGGCGCGCGGTCCACGATATTTTGGATGGTGCCTTTGATGCAGGCGGTGCGATTCCGTGCCAGATTGATGGTGGCCTCAAATGCTTTGGTCACCCCATTGGGGCCTCGGGTCTGCGCATGATTTATGAGATGTACCTGCAACTCAACGGACGCGCGGGCGCACGCCAAGCGGCGCAGCCTGTTTTTGGCATGACCCACAACCTGGGCGGCTTTCCGAGTCAAAACGTGTCTTCGGTGACCATTGTTGGTCAATACGGCGCTTGATGCGCATGCAAAGGAGTGATGGATGAGTGCATTGCTGGTAGATATCCAAGACGGCGTGGCCACGCTGACATTCAACCAACCCGAGTCGCGCAATTCGTTTTCACCGGCCATGCGCGAAGCGCTCACGGAGGCCGTGCCACGCGTGGCTCGCGACCCTGAGGTGCGGGTGGTTGTGCTGACTGGTGCAGGTGGTGTGTTTTGTGCGGGGGGCGACATCCGCGGCATGAAAGAGCGCGCAGGCAAAGTCACACCGCAAGAAACCCGCGAGCGCATGGGCGAGTTGTATCAGTGGGTTGCCGAGCTCATAGAGATGGACAAGCCCTTGATTGCCGCCGTGGACGGCGCTGCGTTTGGCGCTGGCTTTAGTTTGGCTTTGGCTGCTGACATGGTTTTGGCCACACCAAAAGCGCGCTTTTGTATGTCGTTCATGCGAATCGGTCTGGTGCCAGATTGCGGCGCTTTTTACACGTTGCCGCGTGTGGTCGGTGTGCAGCGTGCCAAAGAACTCATGATGACCGCGCGTGAGGT
>CBFIFT010000151.1:0-3833 GCA_965661935.1 Burkholderiaceae bacterium
CCCTCACGCCTTCTCGCTTGTGGTTCTCGGCGGCGGTGCGAACCCTCGATCACGGTGTCGAGGGCTATCTCTCGCCAGATGCCTATCCACTGCTTCAAGAGCAGTTTCTCAACGGGCTGCGGCTGATGTCCAAAGGCCTCACGCTTGCGCACGGCGCCATGCACCAAGGCGATGCGGCGGGCGCAAGTGACGCGCGATGGCTGAGTTTCCAAGGCGTGTGGTCGATATCTGGCGCCTTGGGTCGGGTGCGCTTTGGCGCCAGCCATGGCTTGGGCTATATCTTGGGTGCCCAGCACAGTGTGCCGCATGGCGAGACCTCTTGTGTGCTGCTGCCGGCTGTGATGGAGTGGAACGCGCAAGCGCTGGGGCCAAAAATGAATGCCATCGCCCACGCGTTGGGCGAGCCCGATCAGGCCTCGCATGAAGTGGTGCTCAAGTTCATTCGCGCGCTGAACCTGCCCTCTGGCCTGCGCGATGTGGGACTGAACGAAGACCAGATGGCTGAAATTGCCAAAGTTGGTGCCAGCCACCCAGTGGTCACGGCCAACCCGCGCCCAATCCAAAGCGCTGCGGACGTGATGGACATTTTGCGCTTGGCTCACGCCAATTCGCGCGGCTGAGCGCTGGCTCATCTACACACTCTGATAACGCCACTGTGATCCCATGACCGACTTGCGAAACCGAACCATTGCCATCACCCAATCCCATGCTTTCATGGGGCCTGCACTGTGCGAAACCCTCAGCGCCCTCGGTGCACGGGTCGTCGCCGACGATGGCGACATGCTCGGCGTAGACGAACCACAGGCGTTCATTGAGCGGGCGGGTGCCATCGACGCGCTGATCATCAACCTAGCCGTACCAGCGCCTTCAACACCGCTCGATGAAGTGACTGAGGATGAATGGCACAGCATGTTTGAGCACATGGTTCATCCGATCCCCCGGCTGGTCAAAGCTGCGCTGCCGGGTATGCGCGCGCGTGGCGGCGGCAAGATCGTGGTGATGGGCAGCGCGTCTGCCCTGCGTGGCATGAAACGCGCATCGAGCTACAGCGCCGCGCGCGGGGCGCAACTGGCTTATGTGCAGGCGGCAGGGGTTGAGCTGGCACGCGAGCGCATTCACCTGAATGCAGTGGCGCAAAATTTTGTCGACAACCCAACGTACTTTCCGCCGCAAGTGCAGGCCAACCCCAAGTTTCAAGAGCGCCTGGCCCGCGAAGTGCCGCTGGGGCGGTTGGTGAGCGCGCAAGAAGACGCGCAACTCGTGGCCTATTTGTGCAGTGATGCGGCCAGCTGTTTTGTGGGTCAAGTGTTTCCGGTCTCTGGTGGATGGGCGACCAAGTAGCGACAAGCGGCTGGCTCAGGCGACATCCACCGCGTGTGCTTGCGTACCAGCAGAGGTTGGCTTTGTCTCACATGCAACCGCCCTGCCAGTGGGTCTGAGGTAGCATGCGCCCACCCTTGAAGCCATAAGAATGAGGTCTTACATGAACGCCATCACCCCCACCAACCCCACTGACTTGATCCCTTTCCAAGGCCAGCAACCTTGGGGTATGCAACCCGATATGGTGATCAACGACTTGAACACCGACGATCCCAAGCTGTGGGCACCCCTGAGCGAAAACAGTTGGTCTAGGCCCATACACCTCAACGTCACATCGGGCTTTTATGTGCACCTACTCAAGGTCAACAAAGCAGGCTTGATTCAGCGGCACCGCCACTCTGGTTCGGTGCATGCCCACACACTCAAGGGGCGCTGGCACTACCTCGAGCACGACTGGGTGGCCGAGCCCGGTGGCTATGTGTTTGAACCCCCAGGCGAGACCCACACCCTAGTGGTTCCAGAGGGTTGCGACGAAATGCTCACCCTGTTTTTTGTGCAAGGTGCTTTGATATTTGTCGACCCTGACGGCAACGCAACTGGCTACGACGACGTGTTCACGCGGATTGAGCGCTACCGCAAACACTTTGAGTCCGTCGGACTGGGCGCCGATTACGTTAAAAACTTCATGCGCTGATGGGTCCCGGGAGGGTGAATGGGTCGAGCCCAACGCGTTTCAGTTGTTGACATCAAGCGCACCGCCCTCAAGCGGGTGACCCTTCGCCGCACCCACTGTCTCAACGCCAAGTCACCTTGGAGCCAAGCCCATGCTGAATCTCGACGACGCCGCCTACTTGCGCCGCATCGAAACCTTTGCAAACGATGAGGTGACCCCTGCCCTGGCGCAGGTGGCGCCGATTGAGGCAGATTGCTCGCGACTTCGCCTAATGGGGGCTGAACTTGGCGTGACAGGCATCGAAGTGCCGGTCGAGCACGGTGGATTGGGGCGACCGTTTGGCTTGCGAGCAGCGGTCTGTCAAACGCTGGCTCGCGCCGACTTTGGTATGGCCATGTCGTTAATCAACACCCACAACGTGGCTCAAAAAGTCGTTGAGCTGGCAAGTGCAGCCGACCGCGATCAGTGCTTGCCAGAGCTGCTGACACAAGGCCACAGCGCTTGTACAGCCTTGACCGAGCCCGGCGCTGGCTCAGACTTTGCAGCCATCACCACACGCGCCCAGCGGGTCGAGGGCGGGTGGTTGCTCAATGGCGAAAAGACTTGGATCATCAACGGCCGCCATGCCAGCTGGACCATCCTCTACGCACAGTGCGGCGAGCTTGGCAATCGCGACGGCATTGCCGCGTTTTTGGTCGACTTGCGCTCGCCCGGGTGCGAGCGATACGCGCTGGATTCTGTGGTGAGCCAAACCAGCATGGGGACAGGCGGTTTTCGCCTCACCGATGTGCACGTACCAGACGTGCGCTGTGTCATTGAGCCAGGCCAGGCTTTTCGCGCCATCATGGCCGAGATCAACCACGCGCGCGCCTATGTGGCAGCCATGGCGTTGGGCATGCTTGAGTCCGCCATTGATGCGGTGCGTGCCTACGGCACCCAACGGCAAACCTTTGGGCGCTCCCTAAGCGGCCATCAGCATTGGCGCATGACACTGGCGCAGGCAGACACCGACGCCGCTGCGGTGCGGAGCGTCTTAGCCGAAACAGTGCGGGCCATCGAGACGCTACCAGCCAAAGATGCGCAGGTCCAAAGGCTTGCGGCACAGGCCAAGCTTCTGGCCACTCAAACGGCTCACCGCCATTTACCCAGCCTGTTGCATGCGCTGGGCTCGCATGGGCTATCACCGCAGTATCCGATTGCCCGCCATTGCGCGGCCATTCATATGGCCTCGCTGACGGATGGCTCGGATGAAATGCTGCTCGAGCGCGTGGCCGCGTTGGGTTGATTGGGCACATAGACCGCACCGGAGCGGGGCCAGCACGCACGGCGTGAAACTGCTCAACTCCCATCCGTGATGACACGCTGATACAGCCGCTCGTTGCCCCTTCGCTGACCTTTCGTTGCCCCTCGATGACCGCTTGCTGATGCCGGCTTGGCCCCCCGCCATTTGACGACGCAGGCGACACCAGCCGCTGCAGCGTCGCGCTAGGCTTGGCGATTCAAACGCCAGCACTGCACTTGGCAATGTTGAATGCGGGCAATCGACGCGAGCAAAAAGGAGGTTTCAATGACGACGTATGTTTTGGTACACGGGGCATGGGCTGGTGCGCATTGCTTTCGCGATGTGCGCAAGCCTTTGCAGGCTTTAGGACACGACGTATTCACCCCTGCGCTCACTGGCATTGGCGCGAGGGTGCACTTGGCCAGCCCTCAGATCAACCTGAACACGCACATTCAAGACGTGGTGAACTTGGTGCTTTACGAAGACTTGCGCGACTTCGTCTTGCTCGGCTTTTCGTACGGTGGCATGGTCGTTACAGGCGCCCTGGAGTCCATCGCC
>CBFIFT010000152.1:0-3809 GCA_965661935.1 Burkholderiaceae bacterium
AAGCGGGCGCCACGGCCACGGCACCTTTGTAAATCAGGCTCGAATCAAGTTGTTGCGCCAGACCAGAAAACTGCCCGGCGGCCAAGGCAGCATGGCCCCCCTGCGAATGCCCGATCGCGGCCCACGCGCCAGACAAGTCCGCCGGCATGTGTTTTTTGGCGGCAACTGCGGCCAACACCATAGACTGGCCTGCACTGCGCAGATCCAGATACGGGTGGCCTGCCGCCACACCCATTCTTGTGTTGCCCAAGCCCTCGTAGTCTGGCGCCACCACGACAAAGCCACCGTTCACCAACAAAGCCACCAAGCCTGCATAGTCCCATTCGCCTGTGGCTGCCATGGTGACGCTGGGGGCGCACTGTTGGCCCACACCGGTGGTGCCATGTCCGAACACGACCAGTGGCCAGCCGCCGTCCGGCGCGGAGGTTTTGGGCGTGAAGAGCATGGCCGTGGCCTGAATGGGTTGCCCCTTGGCTCCGGTCATTTGGTAGGCAAACAATTCGCCTGTTGCGACAGCCCCCAATGTGGCGGGCATGTTCAAGGCCGAAGCCGATACTTGGCTGATGGTGCCAGCGTTGTCTTCAGCGGCAGCCAGCGCCTCTTGCAACTTGGTCCAGCGCGCGGACGCAGCCACATTCGGGTCTAAAGAGGCATATGCCTGCTGCAGCTGACCCGCCACTTGGCGCGCTGCGGCATGCACGCTTTGGTTGCCCTTGGCAATGTGGTCTTCGTGCGGGTCTGTGCCCTCGGGCAAGCCCAACTGCTCAAGCACCTGGGCCTTCGCTTGGGCGAGGGTGATGCTGTCGGATTTGACTTTGCCAACAATCAGTGTCGTCAATGGTGTGATGACATCAGGCTGATCGGCTGGTGCCGCCATGACGTAGGCCGACTTGCCAGCAGCCGCAAGCGTCAGGCCAGCATCGTCCGAGTCTTTCGCCGTGTCTGGGATTTCAGCAATGATTGAACGGCCCGCGGTGGCGCGGCTGGAGACGTCCAAGCTATAGCCACCATTGGCCTGAGTGAACGTTGAGGGCTCTGTGTCGCCGCAGGCGCCGTCATCGTCTATATCTAAACAAACTTTCGCGCCTTCAATGTAGCCGTCAATGACGGCACCAGTCAGCTGCGTCGAGCCACCGCCACAAGCCGTGAGCAAGATCAATGCGCTCACGCAGGTCAAGCTCAGTTGTGTACCCAATCTAATCTTCATCTATGCCACCCTTTGATCAAAAAAATTTGGGTCAATTCACATCTGACCCAAAAGTTATAAAAAATGAATCTTATTTTTCTTTTTCAATAAATTTATAGTTATTTTGTATTCTAAAACAAGCAGGGTCGATGAGGTATCGCGGCAAGGGTTGGATAGCAAGATGTCGTGTTGTCCTCCACGGCTAGCCCATTTGAGTAGATCAATGCCTCATGGCAATCGATCAAGAGACGAGCAGGATTCTGGGCCAGCCTGAAGCCGCACCAACCCGACCGAGAGACCTCGGTACAGGGCGATTGATGTGCGGCTGCCGCTTGAGGCCAACGCGAATATCGACACCTTCTGGCTGAAACGCATGACCCACTTGCGGCGAGCTTGGCTAGGGCCCCGCTGGCGATCTATGGGGACTGGCCTGCTACCATGTGCGCTCGCCACGCGCGCGAGGCGCTGTTGTTTTTGACAATCGAAAGGGAAGGCCCCATGCGTCACTCGCCAAAGCTGATTTGGCACGGGTGTGTCTTGCGAGGTTTGAACCTTCGCAACGATGAACGCAACGTTGAGGTCGATGTGTGGCTGGGGCGCAATGGCAGATTCAGACCCGCCACGTGCTGTCCCAACGTCAAAAGGTGACGGCGCGGCGCACAAGTTGACGGAAAATAGCGGGCAACCCAAACGACCCAAGCCCTTCGCCCCACACCCCGCATCGCCTGAGTGAAAAAACACAAGCCAAGATGACGCCATGACCGAGTCGCCCCACACGCCTGAGCCCACGCCGCAAAGCCTGGCGCTGAACGCGCGCGCCGTGGCCATGCTCAAAGCCATGGGCGTCAACTGGCGCTGGCCAGCCCCCACAGCGGCACCGGCGCCCGAGGCTGACGGACGAGCAGGGGCGGAACCACTTGCCGGCGCCATGGCTGAAACAGCGTCTGTGCAAACGGCTCCAGCACCCGCACAACCAGCCGGTGCGGAGCGCCGTGTGGAACAGGGCGCAGCACCCAACCGCCCGACGGCCAGCCCAACCGCCGTGCGCCAACAGACACCTGCAGCACCAACGACCCCTGAGGCGCCAGCGGTGCCCATTCAACACATCGACGTCAACGACCTGCGCTGGGAACAAGGTCCCGAGCAGTTGGCGCAATGCCAAGCCTGTGGCCTGCACTCCGAACGCCTAGGCACCGAATGGGGCCAAGGTTCAGAGCGCGCCCGTTGGCTGTTTGTCACCGCAGGCCTGCATGCCGACGATTTGGACCAAGGCTCGGTGCAAGGCCAAGAGCTGGCCCTGCTGCAATCCATCTGGGCGGCCATGGGCTTAGACCCCGCCGATGTCTTTGTCACCAGCATCACCAAGTGCCGGCCTGCACCGGGGCGGGCACCCACGCACGCAGAGGTTGACACCTGCCTGGCCTACTTGCGCCACCAACACCAATGCTTGGCGCCAGCCATGGTGGTGGCCATGGGCTTGCCGGTGGCCCACGCGCTGTGGGGCAGTTCAAAGCAAGCATTGGCGCAATGGCGTGCAGAAGTGCGCGAGTGGCAAGGCACGCCTGCCATCGTCACCTACCCGCTAGACGCCCTGCTGCGCCGCCCCATCGATCAAACCAAAGTGTGGGCCGACTTGTGCGTCGCGCTTGAGCATGTCGCCAACAATCCGCAGGCTGCTGCCACACCAGCGGGTGCGGCTTCTTCTACCCAGCCCACTTCGCCCTCTTCGCCTACCTCTGAGTCCCAGACATGACCTTTATTGAGCAACTATCCGCCGCACAACAGCGCAACCAATCCATGCTGTGCGTCGGCCTCGACCCCGACCCAGCCAAGCTGCCCCATGCGTGGCGCGGCGACGCCTCGCGCATCTACGACTTTTGCGCCGCCATCGTGGACGCCACCGCTGATTTGGTGATCGCCTTCAAGCCGCAAATCGCTTACTTTGCCGCTTGCGGCGCAGAGGACCAATTGGAGCGCTTGATGCGCCACATGAAAGCCAGCGCCCCCCATGTGCCCATCATCTTGGACGCCAAGCGCGGCGACATCGGCAACACCGCCGAGCAATACGCCAAAGAAGCCTTCGAGCGCTACGGCGCCGATGCGGTGACGCTCTCGCCCTTCATGGGCTTTGATACGGTTCAGCCCTATTTGCGCTACCCAGACAAGGGCGCATTTTTGTTGTGCCGCACCAGCAACCCCGGCGGCTCAGACATTCAAAACCAACGCCTCGCCGATGTACCCGGCCAGCCCAAAGTGTTTGAGCACATTGCGGCGCAATCGCAAGGCGCATGGAACGAAAACGGGCAACTCGGCTTGGTGGTCGGCGCCACTTACCCGGACGAAATCAAACGGGTGCGCGAACTTGCGCCCACGCTGCCTTTGCTGATACCCGGCGTTGGCGCCCAGGGCGGTGATGCAGTCGCGACCGTGCGCGCGGGCTGGCGCGCCGACGCGCCCATCGTGGTCAACAGCTCGCGGGCGGTGATTTATGCCAGCGCCGAGGCCGACTTTGCCGCTGCCGCCCGCGCCGTGGCACAGGCCACGCGCGAACAGCTTGAAGCCGCCAAGCCCTGACCCGCTTGCTCGTCAACCACGGCGTGCGTTTGCTATGGCCATCAAGCCT
>CBFIFT010000153.1:0-3732 GCA_965661935.1 Burkholderiaceae bacterium
AAGCCAACGGCTACGTCACCCAGTCGCAGGCCAAACAGGCCAAGGCCGAGACTCTGGCGATTCGCCAGAGCCGCTCATCAAGTGAGGCATACGCCGATTTCGTGACTGAAATGGTGCGCGCATCCATCACTGAGCAATATGGCGAGGATGCATACACGCGCGGCCTAGATGTCTACACCACCATTCGCGCCAGCGAGCAGCAAGCTGCCTATGCGGCACTGCGCAAGGGTTTGCTCGCCTACGAAAATCAGCAAGCCTATCGAGGCCCTGAAAAAAATATCAATTTGCCGCAAGACCCTCAAGCCCAGGCCAATGCCATAGACGAGCTCTTGGACACCGCTCACGATCATGGCGATTTGTTGGCTGCAGTCGTCACCAAGGTTAGCAAAAATCAAGTCACTGCCGTGATCCAAAACGGTCAAGTCATTCAGGTCAGCGGCAAAGGCCTAGACGCTGTCAAAACAGCACTGACCAAAGGCGTGCCTCAAGCCCAACGGATCCAGCAAGGCTCGCTGATTCGGGTGCTCGAAAAGTCTGATGGCAACTGGCAAATCACGCAAACCCCCGGCGTCGAGGGCGCGCTGGTGTCTATGGACCCTCGCACAGGTCAAGTCAGAGCGTTGGCTGGTGGGTTTGACTTTGGGAAGAACCAGTTCAACCATGCCACGCAAGCTTGGCGCCAGCCAGGCTCAAGTTTCAAACCCTTCATCTATTCTGCTGCCTTTGAAAAAGGGTTAACGCCATCGACCATCATCAATGACGCGCCCTTGTTTTTCACGGCGGAAGAAACAGGCGGTCAACCCTGGGAGCCCAAGAATTACGACAACAAATTTGACGGCCCCATGTCGGCGCGGCGCGGCTTGGCCAGGTCTAAAAATTTGGTGTCGATTCGGGTACTGAAGTTGATCACGCCTGAGGTTGCTCAAAAATGGGCGTTGCGGTTTGGATTTGAGGAAGACAAAATTCCGCCTTACTACACCATTGCTTTGGGCGCTGGTACCGTTACCCCCATGCAAATGGTGACTGCTTACAGCGTATTTGCCAACGGCGGCTACAAGGTTGCCCCCAGCCTCATTGATGAGATCAGGGACCAACGCGGAAGGGTCATCTTCAAGGCGCAGGCCTCCCCACTCAGTGAAAGTCGCCGCATCATCAGCGCGCGCAATGCCTTCATGATGAGCAGCATGCTCAAGGAAATCACCCGCTCGGGCACTGCACGCAGAGCGTCTCGCGAGCTCGACCGCAGTGATCTGTTTGGAAAAACGGGCACCACCAACGACGCGCAAGACGCTTGGTTTGTCGGTTACCAGCCAACCCGCGTCGCTGCGGTGTGGGTGGGCTACGACAACCCGCGCAACTTAGGTGAGCACGCCACAGGCAGTGGACTGGCCTTACCCATTTGGATCGATTACATGGCCCCTACGCTCAAAGACGTACCCCAAGCCTCTTTGGTGCCACCACCAGGCATGGTCAGCGAGGGCGGTGAGTGGTACTACCAAGAGTTCACGCCAGGTAATGGCATCGACTCGATCGGTCTGGACGAGGTGGCTACGCTGCCCGGTGCCATCACGCCTGCGGTGGACCAAAGCGAGAGAAAAGATATCTTGCAGATGTTTCGTGAATAACAAAACGTCAGTCAATTGGACTTGAATGTGATGGGCGTTCGAGCATGAACGCTGAGTGCACGACTCAGGTCTTCAAAAAATTCTTGGCCTGATTTCGTGTCTTGCCACTGCCCATCGATGTATCGGTAGTGGTACCCACCCTCTCGCGAAGCCAGCCAAATCTCATGCAATGGCTTTTGTAAGTTGATAACCACTTGCGAGCGGTCTTCAAAGGTGAGCGTAATCATCGAGCCCACACGCTGGTTGTCGATATCCACCTCTCCAACTTCGTTGTGGGCGTCGCAGTTCAATTCAACAGCGCGCAATACTGCCTCTGCGGCATCCATAAATTCCAAGTCCGTCATTACAATCTCGATATGAAGTCTGATTCGATTTTAAGCACCTGCGCCAAACACTTGGTTTGGTCGGGTCTCTGCTGCGTTTTGTGCATCGGCACGGTAGGTTGCGGACAAAAAGGTCCGCTGCAACAAGTCAACGCCCATCCACCCGCACCTGCATCTACCCAATCATCCTGATATGCGACTCCCCCAAGGCTCTCACCTATCCCTGTCTGACACAGGCCTACAAATCGAGCGAGTCGCCCTGCGAGACTTGGCCGAGCAGCACGGCACCCCACTCTTTGTGTATTCAAAAGCCGCCATGCTAGAAGCTTTAGCGGCATATCAAAGAGGCTTGAAGGGGCGCAATGCAAAGGTACATTACGCGATGAAGGCCAACGGCAACCTCGCCATCCTGCAGACTTTTGTTCAGGCTGGTTGTGGTCTGGATATTGTCTCGGGTGGCGAGTTGGCGCGTGCTTTGCAGGCAGGCTGTCCGGCTCAAGACATCATCTTCTCTGGCGTTGGCAAGACCCGCGCAGAGATGCGACAAGCTTTGAGTGCAGGCATTGGATGCTTCAACGTCGAGAGCATTGCCGAGATGCACGCACTCAACGAAGTGGCTGGGCAGCTGAATCAACAGGCACCCATCAGTCTGCGCGTGAACCCTGATGTCGATGCCAAGACACACCCTTACATCTCAACGGGGCTGAAGGCGAACAAGTTCGGAATCGCCCATGAGGAGGCGGTCGCGGCATACCAGCTGGCGCAAAGTTTGCCGCACTTGCAAGTCATGGGAATCGATTGCCACATTGGTTCCCAAATTACCCAGCCTGGCCCCTACTTGGACGCCATGGACAAACTACTGGACCTGGTTGAGCGCATCGAGGCGCAAGGTATTTCACTGTCGCACATCGACTTTGGCGGCGGCTTGGGCATTGACTACCAAGGCGATACGCCACCTTCGGCGGAAGCGCTGTGGCAAGATTTGCTCGCGCGCATGGATGCCAGAGGGCTGGGGGAGCGACACATTTCCATCGAGCCAGGGCGATCTTTGATTGGCAACGCGGGCGTCTGTTTGAGTCAAGTCCAGTACTTGAAGCCCGGCGCCGACAAAAACTTTTGCATCATTGACGCGGCCATGAACGACCTCCCAAGGCCTTCGCTCTACCAAGCTTTCCACGAAATACTGCCTTTGCAGCCCCGCGCTGGCGCGGCTGAGATCTGGGATGTGGTCGGACCTATTTGTGAAAGCGGAGACTGGATCGGACAAGACCGCACACTGTGCATCGATGCCGGTGACTACCTCGCGATCGCTTCTGCGGGGGCCTATTGCATGAGCATGTCCAGCAACTACAACGCCCGCAACCGCGCCAAAGAGTTGCTGGTCGATGGCGCCCAAGTGCATGTCATCCGCGAGCGCGAGACCACAGCCAATCAGTGGCAGGACGAACGCCTGCTCTAGGCGGCCCAGCCATTGCGGCGCTACAACAGCCGTCACATCGAGCGTGCTTGCGCAGCCAGCAGGGATTCATCGGTGTCGCCGGCGGTGTCACTTTTCAAGCCTGGCGCCCGCGTACCGAGACTTCAGGGAGCGTTGCGCCCTTTGACCAAGCGCAGTGCAACTGCAGCGCCAAACCAAAGCCCGTACCAGATCACCTCTTCCCAGGTCTGCTTGCCAGAGTGCACCCAATACAAGTGCAACCAGACCAGCAGGGCAGCCAAATAAACCCAGCGGTGCAATTGCTTCCAACGCTTGCCGCCTAGCCGCTGCATTGACCATTGGTTGG
>CBFIFT010000154.1:0-3730 GCA_965661935.1 Burkholderiaceae bacterium
GCCCACCACTGTTGCCGCGACTGGCAAGGCACGATGCAGCGTCAAGCTTTGCTCGCCATGCAAAACCTTGACCCAATCAATGCCAGAGTTTTGCTCTTTGACCCAAAACCCTGGCGAGGCCAAGACCACCGGCATGGTGGGTGCAGCGAGCATATCTGACTCGTAGACAAAGCGCAGTTGCTGGGTGTCCATCGGATCATGCCCGTAGCCTACGCCCAGCGCGTACATCGCGCTATAGCGCCAATCGTAGGTCTGCACCACGGGCTCAAACGCCCAGTTCTTTAGTTTTTCATAGTCAATGGCCATGTCTGACTTACCTCTTCGGATGATGGGCTGGGGCTAATGAATCAGATGGGGTCCCAAGAAAAGACATCTGCACTGCGCTCTAGAGCTGCAAAGCCAGCTTTGAGTGAGGGCATGGCATGTTCGGCCACGCTCTGTGCCGTCCAACCCTCGCTGCGGTGCACGCTGCGGATGGGGCGGTTGTGATTGAACAAAAAAATCTCGTTGGCTCTCACGCCAAAAATCTGGCCGCTCACACCCGCCGATTGATCGGCCATCAAGTAAGCCGCGAGTGGCGCAATCTTGCGGGTCTCCATGCGCTTCATGCGTTCCACGCGCAGTTTTTCCTCTGGTGTTTCGGCCGGAATGGTACCAATCAAGCGCGACCACGCAAATGGCGCGATCACGTTAGAGCGCACTTGGTAGCGCGCCATGTCCAAGGCGATCGACTTAGAAAGCCCCACCAACGCCATCTTGGCGGCTGAGTAGTTCGCTTGCCCAAAGTTGCCCACCAACCCAGACGTTGATGTCATGTGCACATAAGAGCCACTGCCTTGTTCTTTGAAATGGTTGGCGGCTGCACGCGACACGTAGAAGCTGCCGTTGAGGTGAACATCAATGACCGAGCGCCACTCTTCGACACTCATGCGAAAGAACATGCGGTCGCGCAAAATGCCAGCGTTGTTGATCACGCCGTCGATGCGCCCAAAGTGGTTGAGCGCTGTCTCTACCAATCGATTGGCAGCGTTCCAGTCGGCCACGCTGTCGGTGTTGGCCACCGCTTCGCCGCCCGCAGCGGTGATCTCGTTGACCACAGCCTGTGCGGGGCCCACATCGGTGCCTTCGCCGCTGGCGTTGGTGCCCAAATCATTGACCACCACCTTCGCGCCCTCTTGGGCCAACATCAATGCGAAATCGCGACCGATGCCGTTGCCAGCACCTGTCACCACAACCACTTTGTCTTTCAACATTTTTTCCATTGCGCTTGCTCCTTATGGGGTTGGCTCGACCGCGTCATCTTGCACAGGCGAGATATAAAACTGCGGGTACAAACGGCGCACAGGCTCACCGTCTAATTTCCACGTCTTGCATTGGTTGAGGTGGGGCGGTGGCTCATTCAAGTCAAAGCCAGACTCAGGCCCTTGCTCATACAACCGCCGGTAAATCGGCACGGCTTGGTACGCAGCGGTGGCCATGTTGGCCAACAACTCACGCATGTGGGTGCAACCTTCGACGCCCCCCATGGCCTCAGCAATGGCTTTGCGCCAACCGCGCCCCATGACTTTGCCGACCAGCTTTTGCAGCACGGGCTGGGTCTGGCGGCACTCATGCGTGGGGATATTGCGCATGTTGCTGGTGATCGCGTGGATCTTCAACTGGTCATCTACCGTCACTTGGATGGTGATGTCGTGCACCGGCTGGCCCGTTGGGATTGGCAGGCGATCGACATCCATGCTGTCATAGGTTCGCACGTCAGTCAGTCTGGCCTCGATGTCGAACAAACCATCTTCTCTCACATAAGCATCAAACACGGTCTGACGCTGGTGTATTGCTTGTCGCTTGACTTCGCTCATGGTCAACATTCAATCAAGAAAACACAATGACGCCGCGTGCGTTGCGGCCTTGCTCAAGGTCGTCAAAGGCCTGCGCCGCGTCGTCAATGCTGTAACGCTGGGTGATGAGTTGGTCCAGCTTGAGCTGGCCCGATTGGTACAGCGACAGCAGGCGCGGAAAGTCATGCCGCACACGGGCTGAGCCATAAAAACTGCCCCGCAACACCTTCTCTTGCAGCGCAAAGGCGCTGCTGCGCACGGAAGTCATGTCTTTGGCAGAGGCCACGCCCACCACAATCGCTTCGCCGCCAGCACGCAAGCACCCAAATGCTTGCGCAATGATCTCGCCATAGCCTACGCATTCGAAAGCGTAATCAGCGCCGCCGCCGGTGAGCTTGCGCAAAGCACTCACCACGTTGTCTATGTCTTTGCTGTTGAGCGTGTGGGTGGCGCCAAACACCTTGGCCATTTCTAGTTTGCTGTCCATGATGTCGACGGCCACGATCATGGCTGCACCTGACATGGCACAGCCGTGGATGGTGCTCAAGCCCACACCGCCGGCGCCAAACACCACACACACCGAGCCCGGCTCAACCTTGGCCGTGTTACACGCTGCACCCCAACCCGTCATCACGCCACAGCCAATCAAGGCGCAGCGGTCCAGCGGAACTTCTGGCGTGATCTTGACCACACTGCCCAAACCCAATGTGGCGTACTCGGCCATCACCCCGCAGCTGGACATGACGTTGAGCGCTTGACCCTGTGCATCAAAAGTGCGCGAGTGCCCGCCGACCAATGAGGCTGGCCACGCATTGCCCACCTCGCACAGATTAGAGCGCCCCGTCACGCACTGGCGGCAACGACCGCAGGTGTACACAAAGCTGCTGATCACATGGTCCCCCACGGCCAACTCGCTCACGCCCTCGCCAACCTGCACCACGACGCCAGCGCCCTCGTGGCCCAAAACAATCGGGCTAGGCAAATTGACGGTGCCATTGGTCACCGACAAGTCGCTGTGACACACACCACACGCGGCCACCTTGATCATCACCTCGCCCGGCCCGGGCGGCTGCACCGTGATGGTCTCGACGCTCACCTTGCTGGCTTCGCCGCGGAACACCACCGCTTTCGCGACTTGGGGCTGTCCAATGGTCATGATCCACTCCTTTTGCTTGCCGGCAACTCAGAGCACCTCGTCAACTTGGGAACAGGGTGCAGCTCGGGCTGCCGATATATTGATTCGGCTTCATTCACATTGTTAGGCGAAGCGAAAGGTTTTTCATGTCACCCTTGGCACAAAGCAAAACACACCCCAGTGACGAAGACATCGACGCCCTGGCGCGGCACGCGCGCGAGCGAGGGGATGGAGTCGCCTTGCGCATGGACGGCAGCGATGAGCAAATGACTTTTCGCGAACTCGACCGCCGCACCACGCAAGTCGCCCATTGGTTGATCGCCACGGGGCTTGAGCCAGAGGACAACATTGCTTTGCTGCTCGAGAACCGCCTCGAGTATTTTGTGATTGGCTGGGGGGCGCGGCGTGCAGGGCTTTACTACACACCCATCAGCATTCACTTGCGCACACCCGAGATCGCCTACGTCCTACAAGACAGCGAAGCCAAGCTGCTGATCACCAGCGCGCAGTGGTCTCACAACGCGCAAGAAATCGCCAACTCGGCGCAATGGAGTGGCCCGGTCTACTTGCTCGATGGCTCTCCTCAGAGCGGGCACCTGCTGCCCGAAATCTGGGATACCTTCGACCCCACTGTGGCCCTGCCCCAGCGCCCCGTCGGTCGCGACTTTCTCTACAGTTCGGGTACCAGCGGCAAGCCCAAAGGGGTCAAGCGGGCCTTGATACCCTACGAAGAGCGGCTGCTGCCCACCTTTGAAACAGG
>CBFIFT010000155.1:0-3691 GCA_965661935.1 Burkholderiaceae bacterium
GCGCTCACCACAGCGTCAACCATCTCCCTTTGGCTTTGTCATGGATGTCACCCAAAGGGAGATGGTTGACGCTGTGGTGAGCGCGGTTCTTGACCAATGGGGCCGGATTGACGTGTTGGTAAACAACGCCGGGGTCACCCAAGATGCGCGTCTGCAGAACATGACCGCGGAGCAATTTGATCGCGTCATCGATGTCAACCTTAGGGGTGTATTCAACTGTGCGCAGTCGGTGGCTCAAACCATGATCTCGCAAGGCTCTGGGGTGATTCTCAACGCCTCTTCAGTGGTGGGGATCTATGGCAACTTTGGACAAACCAATTACGCTGCGACCAAGTTCGGCGTGATTGGCTTTACGAAAACCTGGAGCCGTGAGCTCGGCCCCAGAGGCGTCCGCACCAATGCCGTGGCGCCCGGCTTTGTGCGCACCCCGATCCTGGACCCCATGCCTGACAAAGTGATTCAGGGCATGGAGGATCGCGTTCCCCTTAAACGCTTGGGCCAACCCGAGGACATTGCCAACGTCTACGCATTTTTAGCGAGTGACGAGGCCGCTTATGTCAATGGAGCGGTGATCGAGGTCACAGGTGGATTAACAATTTAGTCCGCTCTCATGACACGCCTTGTCAGCCCTCGGGCAGCCAATACCAATGGCTGAGCAACAAAGTGCGGAGCTACACAGCCCGCGTTCGCGCGCAGAGCTCTTTTGGGCATTCAACGCTTTGGCCTTACAAGGTTTTGGCGGGGTGATCACCATCGCACAGAGAGAACTCGTTGAGCGCAAAAAGTGGCTCACGTTGCAACAGTTTTCAGAGGATTGGGGGGTGGCACAAGTGCTGCCAGGGCCCAATGTGATCAACCTGTCGCTGATGGTCGGCGGGCGGTATTTTGGCTTGAGCGGGGCAGCCTGTGCGCTCTTTGGCATCATCACGGTACCGGTCATCATTGTGCTGCTTCTGGCCTCGCTTGTGGGCCAGTGGGCCGACGCTGCGGCCTTGCACGGAGCGATGCGAGGATTGGCAGCGGTCTCAGCAGGCATGATCGCCGCGCTGGCGCTGCGCATGGGTGCAGCCATGCGATCCCACCCCCTGCATGTCACTCAATTGGCCGCGTTTGTTGCTTTGACTATCTTGTTTGTCGCCATTTTTCGATGGCCACTGGTGGGCGTCTTGCTGGGCCTGGGGCTCGTGAGCGTGGGCCTCACTTATTGGCGACTGAGCAAACAACTTGGCAATCAAGCGGGCGAGATCGACTGATGGAGCAAGGCGCTGAAATTTGGCTTTGGGGATCACAAGGTTGGGCCCTCTTCTTGCACATGCTCAGCCTGTCATTGATGGCCATCGGAGGCGCCATTGTGGTGGCACCTGACATCCATCGCTACATGGTCGAAGAGCAGCAGTGGTTGAGCCACGCTGAGTTCAACTCTGCGATTGCATTGGCGCAGATTTCGCCTGGACCTAACCTGACCTTCATACCCGTATTGGGTTGGATGGTGGGCGTGCAGAGCGCGCGAACCATGGGCTGGACAGATACAGAGTGGCTGATGGGTGTGTTTGGCGCCCTGCTCTGCTTGTTGGCAATGGTTTTGCCCTCATCAATCCTGACTTATGGAGCAACCCAGTGGGCACATCGGCACCGACATAAAAAAAGTGTCACGGCGTTTCGCAAGGGCTTGCTTCCTGTGGTTTTTGGTCTGGTGATTTCCACGGCCTACTTGATGAATGCGCACCTATCATGGCCCGAAGGCTGGCGCGTGTGGTTGCTTTCAACCGGGGTCGCGCTGACGGTTTGGTTGACGCGGGTACACCTCTTGCTGCTGCTGGCTTTGGGCGCGTCGTTGGGTGCCATGGGTTGGGTCTGACAAGGCACTAGGGGTTGCGCGGGCGACATCGCCCTCGCGGCTCGGGCGCCAAACTGGGTGCCGTCGTTTTAGCAAGGAGGCCGCCATGGCGAAACGCTGGAAGCAAGCACCACCCGACAGCAACTGGGGCGAGTTTGGCGAGGATGACCAACTCGGGCGCATGAACTGGGTCGATGCAGAGAAAGTAAAACAAGGTGCAGCTGAGATCCAAGCGGGTTTGTGCTTTTCCCTTTCGTTGCCATTGGATTTCCCGGGCGGGCGCTCTCTCAACCCTTCGCGTTTTCCACCCCAGCTGCTCTCGACCCGCAGAGGCGGCCCCGAGGGCCCCGAAAATTACCTCATGGACTTGGCGGACATAGAACCGAATGCAACCGACGTGGTCTGCGACGACATCGCGATCTTGGCAACACAGTACTCCACGCAGTGGGATAGCTTTGCCCACATCGGCAGCCGTTTTGATGCCGATGGAGACGGTGTGGCAGAAAAGGTTTTTTACAACGGCTTTCGCGCCAACCATGACATTCGGCCAGCGCTTGAGGTAGACGCTCGAGAGGGTGAGCAACTGGCCTATCGCAGCCCCAAGGCCACCGCACTGGGCGTTGAGCACCTCGCCCAACACGGCGCACAGGGCCGAGGCGTGCTGATTAACCTACATGCGCACTTGGGACGCGAGCGCGTGGCCGTGGGCTATGACCAGTTGATGCGCATCCTTGAAGCTGACCAGGTTGAAGTCGAGCGGGGCGATATGGTTTGCTTGTACACAGGCTTTGCCGATGTGGTCTTAGAAATGAATCGCCAGCCAGACGCCAAAGTCTTGCACAGCACCTGCTCAGGCTTGGACGGCGAAGACCCACAATTGCTCAACTGGATCACCGACAGCGGGCTGTCCGCCCTGATCGCGGACAACTACGCTGTTGAGTTGATGCTGCGGCGCTGGATGGAGCCCATTCGCAAGCCCAAGCTGCCACTGCATGAGCATTGCCTGTTCAAAAACGGCATCCATCTTGGGGAGTTGTGGTACCTCACTGAGTTGGCTCAATGGCTGCGTGCCAATGGGCGGTCACGCTTCATGCTCACTGCGCCGCCATTGCACTTACCCGGTGCGGTGGGCTCGCCGGTGAACCCCATCGCCACGGTTTAACCCCAAGGTCGCGTGGGCGCTACGATAGCGGCTTTGTCATGAATCAAAAGGTGAAAACGATGCGAGTGGGCGTCATGGGCGCAGGAGCTGTCGGTTGCTATTTTGGCGGCATGTTGGCACGCGCAGGTCACGATGTGGTGCTGATCGGTCGCGCCAACCATGTAGATGCCATCGAGGCACAAGGGTTGCGCCTTCAGACGCTCGGGTTCGATGAGTATGTCCGCGTCCATGCCAGCACCGACCCTGCTGATTTGGGCAATTGCGACTGTGTGTTGGTTTGCGTCAAGTCGGCAGACACCGAACAGGCCGGCGCACTCATACGTCCCCATATACGCACCGATACACAGGTGTTGAGTCTGCAAAACGGCGTTGACAACGTGCAGCGGCTTGCCGTCTCACTGCAGGCTCCTGTAGTCGCCAGTGTGGTCTATGTGGGCACTGAAATGGCAGGGCCCGGCCATGTGCGGCACCACGGCCGCGGCGAATTGGTTATTGGGGACGGCCCCACAAGCCAAACCTGCGCGGACTGGTTAACAGAGGCGGCGATCCCAACCACAGTGACGCCGAATATCGAAGGCGCACTGTGGACCAAATTCATCATCAATTGCGTCTACAACGCCCTATCCGCGATCACACAAATGCCATACGGCAATTTGGTTCAATCACCTGGGATTTGGACCACCATGAAGCAG
>CBFIFT010000156.1:0-3509 GCA_965661935.1 Burkholderiaceae bacterium
AGAAGGTGGCCTGCCCGGAGGGGTTCGAACCCCCGACCCACGGCTTAGAAGCCGTTGCTCTATCCAACTGAGCTACGGGCAGAGCGGTTGAGCCAGCGGACTGACCGCTTGCATCTGCGGCCTCACTGCCTATTCGTACCCAAAAAATGGTCGGAGCGGAGGGATTCGAACCCCCGACCCTCTGGTCCCAAACCAGATGCGCTACCAGACTGCGCTACGCTCCGACGCTAGCCCGCTATTGTAAACGGGTTCTGGGCCAATTCTGTGTCTTTCTCAACAATTTGATGCCGAGGTGGCGCACTTGCGAGAAAATACAGGCTTCCAACGGACACGACATGACACTTGCGCACCACGAACTCGAACTGCTAGCCCCTGCCCGCGACGCTGACATTGGCATCCAAGCCGTCAATCATGGCGCAGACGCTGTTTACATTGGCGGCCCTGCGTTTGGCGCGCGGCATGGCGCGGGTAACTCTGTGGCGGACATCGAGCGATTGGTTGCACACGCGCACCGCTACCGGAGCAAAATTTTTGTCACCGTCAACACGATTTTGCGGGATGACGAGCTCGAACCTGCGCGCAAATTGATCTGTCAAATGTATGAAGCGGGCGTGGATGCTTTGATCGTGCAAGACATGGGTTTACTCGAGCTGGAGTTGCCGCCGATTCAGCTCCATGCATCAACCCAGAACGACATCCGCACGCCTGAGAAAGCGCGATTCCTGCAAGACGCTGGGTTTTCTCAAATCGTGGTGGCGCGAGAGCTCACCTTGCCACAAATCAATGACATCGCAGCAGTCTTGGACCCTGAACGCTGTGCGCTGGAGTTTTTTGTCCATGGTGCGCTTTGTGTGGCCTACAGCGGGCAGTGCTTTATCAGCCATGCGCACACTGGGCGCAGTGCCAACCGAGGAGATTGTTCCCAGGCATGCCGCTTGCCTTATAACGTCTTGGATGCGCAAGGTCGCGTGGTTGCGCACGAAAAGCACGTGCTCTCCATGAAGGACAACAACCAGTCGGACAACCTGCGTGCCTTGATCGAGGCTGGGGTGCGATCGTTCAAGATTGAAGGCCGCTACAAAGACATGGGCTATGTCAAAAACATCACGGCCCATTACCGGCAGTTGTTGGACGCCGTGCTTGAAGAGAACGCTGCGTGGACACGCGCCTCGGACGGTCAGTGTCGGTTTAGCTTCACGCCTGACCCAGATCAAAACTTCAACCGCGGCTCGACCGACTACTTTGTCAACGGGCGCCAAATGGATATTGGCGCGTTTGATACGCCCAAGCATTCGGGTATTGCAGTGGGCTGGGTGACGCGCGTCACAAACGAATTTTTTGAGGCAGAGGTCACCGCGCCTTTGTCAAATGGCGATGGCTTCACGTGGTTTGATTTACAAGGTGAGTTGCAAGGTGTGCCGGCCAACCGGGTTGACTGCATTGAATCCGAGTCAGGCGATAACGCGGCTTGGCGCATCTACCCGGGCCAGCCCATGGTCGCGCTGAAAGACTTGCGTGTGGGTACCGCGCTCAGCCGCAACCGCGACATGAATTGGGTGCGCACCCTAGAGCGCGAATCGGCGCAGCGCCTCGTGCCGGTTTGGATGCAATTAGCCGAAACACCCACGGGGTTGGTTCTAAAGGCCATGGATGAGCATGGCACTGTTGGCGAAGCTAAGGCAACGCTTGATTACGCAGCACCCAAGGATGCAGCTCAAGTGGTCGAGCATGTCGAAGCTGAGCTGCGCAGGCTTGGGGGCACAGAGTTCGAGGCCGTGCATGTGGCGCTGTCGTGGGCTCGACCGTGGTTTGTGCCGGCCTCGCGCCTCAAAGCCTTGCGGCGCGAGGCGGTGCAAGCGTTGGTGCAAGCCCGTCAACAGGCGTACCAACGGCCGCTGAGGGCGCAGCCTGTGACTCCGCCTGTGCCCTACCCCGAAGACAGCTTGAGTTATTTGGCCAATGTGCTCAACCACAAGGCCGCCGCTTTTTACGCCAAACACGGCGTCAAAGTCATAGACGCCGCCTATGAGGCGCAAGAAGAGCTGGGCGATGTCTCGTTGATGATCACCAAGCATTGCGTGCGCTTTTCGCTCAGTCTTTGTCCCAAGCAGGCCAAGGGCGTCCAAGGCGTTCAGGGCACCGTGCGCGCTGAGCCCATGACTTTGGTCAACGGCAGCGAAAAGCTGTTGCTGCGCTTTGATTGCAAACCCTGCGAAATGCACGTGGTTGGGCGAATGAAGATATCAGTCATTCGGCAAACCGAAGCGGCACATCAGCGTGCGGAGACGCCGATTCAGTTCTACCGCAAGCGCCCCACGGCGCCCAGCCTAAGTCAAAGCTAAGCGACCCCAACCGGCCGTTGCCGTCTCTGCTCTCTTGATGTGGCTGGCGATTGGGGCCGGTTTCAGTTTTGGTTTTGCTTTTGACTCTCGTACCAACGCTCGTCGATTTGGTTGTGTGCTCGCTGAATGCGAGCCGACCACGTTGACTTGATGTATGACAACACCGCGACCACCTCTTCATCAGTTAGCACGCCTTCGTATGGCGGCATGGTCGACTGGTAGCCGTCGCCGATCATGGACGCTGGGCCTTTTTTCACCCAGTCAATTAAAAACGCCGATGGGTGGTGCCAAGTATGACCAGATGCGTCATGGGGAGGCGCTGGCAAAAAGCCCTGCGCGTTGCGCTCGCGCCAATTGGCTTGGCCCTCTAGGTTGGCACCGTGACACGCCAAGCAATGCTGCGCGTACACCTTTTGCCCCAACTGTCTGACCTCTATGTCGTTTGGCTTCAGCAGCGAGGGCACTTCGACAGCTTGGCGAAACAACACCATCGCGCCGCCAACTGCCAGGATGAAGGCAACGGCAAGCCAAGGGGCCAAGCGCTGCATCACGCAGCACGCGCGCTGAAACCAGCGTCTTCAATCGCCGCGATCAGGGCCCCAACTGGGGTGCCTTCGGTCACTTGCACCGTAGCCAAATGCTCGCTCAAGCTGACGGTGGCGCTCTGAACACCCGCTGTGGATGTCAAAGTTTTTTCAACGTGGGACTGACAGTGCGAACACGTCATACCTTCAATGTGCAACGATAGGTTTTGGGGCATTTGGGCTTTCCTTTCAACTATGTAGTGTGCCATCAGTCGGGTCAGTGATCGCGGCAGATTGGGCCAAATCTTGCAAGATGGGGCAATCGGGCCGCTGGTCTCCCGCGCACTGCTCGACCAACACGCTCAGGGTATCGTGCAGTGACTGAAGGTCGGCGATTTTTTGCTTCACCTGCATCAAATGCTCGGATGCCAACCGCTTCACATCGGCGCTGGCGCGGCTGGGGTCTTGGTAAAGCCCCATCAACGTGCGGCACTCTTGGATTAAGAAGCCCAGCGCGCGGGCGCGACCCAAAAAGGTCAGCCGGTGCAAGGTCTTTTCATCGAAAAGGCGGTAGCTGTTGGTGTCCCTGGGAATGTGCAACAAGCCAATCGACTCGTAATATCGAATGGTTTTGGCGGGCACA
>CBFIFT010000157.1:0-3336 GCA_965661935.1 Burkholderiaceae bacterium
CCTTTAGTTAAGGTTTACTTGAATGAAGAATGCCACCTTTCGCCAATTGAGGGTCTTTAATGAAGTAGCCCGTCACCTCAGCTTTGTGCGCGCCTCAGAGCAGTTGCACCTGACGCCGCCGGCCGTGACCATGCAAATCAAAGAGCTCGAGGGCCACGTGGGCATGGCCTTGTTTGAGCGCAAGGGCAAACAAGTCACGCTGACCACCGCGGGCGAGTACATGCTGGTTTATGCGCGCAAGATTTTGTCCACGCTCAAAGATGCCGAAGACGCAGCCGCGCGACTACAGCGGGCCGAGATCGGCGTGTTGACCATTGGTATGGTGCGAACCGCGAAGTACTTTTTGTTGCGTTTGATGGCTGATTTCCGCGCCATGCACCCTGGTGTCGAGATCAAAGTGGCCATGGGCAACCGCGAGCAGCTCGTCAAAATGCTGCAAAACAATGAGGTCGACATCGCCGTCATGGGGCGCCCCCCCAAAGAGCTACAAACCCGTGCCGAGCCGTTCGCCGCGCACCCGCACGTGTTTGTGGCCGCGCCGGGGCACTACTTGCTCCAACGAGGAGCGCTGCACCCCGATGATTTGCAGCCCTATGATTTCATCGTTCGCGAGCAGGGTTCGGGCACACGGGCAGCCATGGAACGGTTTTTCGAGCAAGCCAAGATTGAAGTTAACTTGAACATGCAAGTCGAAAGCAACGAAACGCTCAAGCAAGCGGTCATGGCCGGCTTGGGATTGGGCTTTGTGTCCCTGCACACGATTGGCCAAGAGCTCTCGCAAAACACCATTGCGCTGTTGGATGTCGAAGGCGCCCCCGTTGTACGGGCTTGGAATCTGGTTCACACCCAGTCCAAACTGTTGTCGCCGGCGGCGGAGGCTTTTCGCTACTACGTGCTCGAAAACGGCGAGCGCTATTTGGCCGAGCAATTTTCGAAATACCTCAATCTCGATGCTCCGTGATTTAAATCGGGCCCCGCCATTGCGCGTTGGCTTTTTCGGCGATGATGGGTGATGAAAAACACACCCGTTCGCATCACTTGCCAAGCCTTTGGTCAAACCCAAGAAGCGGTTTGGCGGTCTATCAGTCAGCCCGCACCGCAACAAATGGTCGAGGCCGACGACACGCTGTCTGCCGATGGCGCCATGGCCCACATCAAAAGCGGCAAAAGCCTCTTGTGGACTGGCGATTTTCACAACGCCCGCCAATTGATGACTGCGCTGGCGCGTCGCCAAGAGCGCGCGTCGAACAAACGCAGAAGGGGGGCGTCACCGCGCCCATCTGCACAAGCCGTTCTGTCCACGAACGCGTCCGAGGCGCCCGATCATTCGGCGGCACGCGCTTTTCAAACGCACCGGGCGGCTCAAGCGCGCCGTGCCGGCTTGCTGTCTAAGGTTTTGGTTTTCTGTGATGCCGACCGAACCATACCGCTTCGCCGCGCACCCGATGCACGGGTCGCATTGAACGAGGCTTGGGGTGAGCCCGACGGCCTGCCATCGGTCGTGCCGCTGAGCGAGCTGCAGGGCATGGTGGGCGCGCATGAGTGGCGTGTCAAAGGCGTGGAGATTGGCTTTCTCAACGCGCGCATTCACCCGCATTACGGCGTTTTTTCGCCCTTGCGTGGGGAATACATCGACTTGATTTCGACCGCACCTATCCCCGAGGCTGGCCAGGCCTTGGCGTTTGACATCGGCACTGGCTCGGGGGTGGTATCGGCCGTCTTGGTGAGCCGTGGGGTGGCACGCGTGATCGCCACCGACATTGAGCCCCGCGCGGTGGCGTGCGCCCAAGACAATTTGACGCGCCTGGGTTTGGCTAGCCAAGTCGAGGTGCAATGCGCGGACTTGTTTCCTGAGGGGCGAGCGGGCCTGATTGTTTGCAACCCACCGTGGTTGCCCGCGCCAGCCAACACACCCATCGAGCACGCCGTCTATGACCCCGACAGCGCCATGCTGAAAGGGTTTTTAGCGGGCCTGCGTCAGCACCTGGCGCCACAAGGCGAGGGCTGGTTGGTGCTCTCTGATTTAGCCGAACACCTGGGTTTGCGCACCCGCGCGCAGTTGCTCGGTTGGATAGAAGAAGCGGGTCTGCGTGTGCTGGGCAAGCTAGATACCCAGCCCACGCACACCAAAGCGGCCAACAGGGCCGACCCGCTATTTGAGGCCCGAAGCCAAGAGGTCACCTCGCTGTGGCGCTTGGCGGCGGACGAAAGCTAGCCCAGGCGTCAAACGGGTCATTCCGCACGACCACAGGCTTGTTTTATTAAAGTAATACTTAATATCAATGATGTATATAAATGATTTTATTTGGTATTTCATCCAAATAATCATTCATTCGTCAGGCGCCGGCTGCCGGAGCCGCACATAGGCCGCATAGGTTGACGGGACCGGGGCGTCGCGCACCTCGCGCCATGCTGCGTTGCACGCGAGGCGATCAGCCCCGGGGTTGTTTTGGTGAAAGTCCCGCTGAAACTGGTTGAACTGAAACTGCGGCTCTATGCTGGGTCGAGGCTGGGCCAGGCTTTCGCGGTAGCCGTTGACCAAGTCCGCATAAGTCAGTCGGCCGTCTTGCGGGTGTTTTGCGAACCCGCGCAAATAACCATTGAAGCGAAAACCTGGCCCCACTTGGCTGATGAAAAATTCGCGCGTCTTCAGGTCGTTCTTGTAGTGGATGACCCGGCTCTCGGGCGTCAAGCCTGCATCGCTGTCCCAAGGGCCGCGCTTGGACGTGCGGGGCCTCGGTGCGGGCAAGTCGTCGCCTCGCAAGTAACCATCAATTCTGGCTGTGAGTTCAATCTTGCTGCCACCGGTGGGCAAACCCTGCTCGCTACAAAAAGCCATGAGTTCACTCTTGAGCCAGTAGTTTTCGCGGAATTGTCCAATCGACAGGCGGTTGGATAGTTGGGGTCGGTTGGTCATCAGGGCGCTGTTTCAGTGAATGGCTGGGTCGCGCCACAGGCCTCGTGCCCACGCCAGACACCGCAGGGCGCGTGCAAAGCCAAAGGGCAAAAAGGGCGATGCGGACAAAACCCTTACCAAATTTTGCCTTATGCGGATTGGGCTTTCAGCCTGTGGTACCGTGCCCGAACATCAAAAAAAGGGGAAAACCATGGGCTTGTTAACGCTGGGTGTGTTGTTGTGGTCTTTTGCGCATTTGTTCAAGCGCCTCGCGCCTGAACTTCGGGCTCGGATGGGGGGACTGGGCAAGGGCTTGGTCGCCGTTTTGACCCTGTTGTCTGTGGTCTTGATGGTCATGGGCTATTCGCAGGCACAAACCACGGTGTTTTGGGGTCGGCATCCCATAACTGTTGGCATCAACAACTTGCTCGTGTTGTTGG
>CBFIFT010000158.1:0-3314 GCA_965661935.1 Burkholderiaceae bacterium
GCTCAAGGCGTAGGGCAAACGTTGGCACGTGCGGGCGCCGACGTAGCTGGGCGTGAGACGCGAGGCGCTTTTCATGCCCTTGCCTTTGAGCAGCAAGTCGAGGTCGTCAAGAATGATTTGTTGCACCACGCCTGGCGCCGAGATGGGTGTGTGATCGCACAGGGGTATGGCGCTTACTTGTTTCTTCATGTGCAATTGCACTTGCTCGCGTTCCCTGGGCGGTTGCTGTTGATATCACCGCTGATGGGGTGCTTGCCGCACGAAGTTGAATCACTTTCGTATCGACTGCCTCCACAGCCTTCTGAAATATTGGAGCGGGCGTCTGCCGGGGCCTTTGCATTCGGTGAGCGCTGTACTTGGTTGGTTGGTGAGCACGATCGCACGGCACCAGTTGAGTATGTGAGGCGGTTGGCTGATCAAGTTCGACAGGAGCCTGAAGTGATCAAAGGCGAGGGGCACACGATCAATGCCAATTGGTTAGACTGGCGCGTCAGCCAGTGGCTTGCTGAACAAGGTGTGTCTTTAGCGGATGATCATGCGGATGGTTAGAGGCAACCAGTCGGCATTCAATCCAAGCGCTCTTCTATCAGCTTCATCAGTTCATTGATGTTGTCATCCGTTGCCCAAACAGATGCACTAGCTGAAACGGGCGCACTGCGCGCAGCTTTTGATTGGCGCTGCGCATCCATGGCTGGGCTGTGAGGCAACTGGCCACCCTCAGCGCCGTCTGATCTGTTGCTGCTGGTACGTGAGGCACCTAGACCGGTGCTGGGTTCCAGCCACGGTGCGGCAAAGCCTGAGGCTTGCGGTACTTGTTTCTCAGCCGGGTGGACGGATGCTAGGGGTCTAAAAATGGCCCGCAGCAAAATCAGCAGTATCAACCCACATGCGATGAGCACCAGAAAGGCTGGACCGCTTTGCTCTTGCGAGTTCAAAACCAGTGCCCATGAACGATGCCAATATTGCCAGGGAAGTGTTGTGACCCAAAGTATGTCCTGAGCCCCCCAGGACTGGTAAGCGACCGCACCGAACCAAGCGCCTGCACAGCAAAGGAGGACGCGGCTTGTGAGCGAACTCCAGAGACAATTGGCCAGGGGCTGCAAACTCAACCCTCGTACTTATCGATGAGTTTATTGATCACTGTAAGGCGAAGGTTGCGAGCCTCTAAGCCTGCCTCTTCTTGTGCCCGAACCAAGTTCATGGCTTCTTTGATTTGCGCTCGCACCAATTCAATTTGGCCCCGTACATCTGCCAAGTTCGCCTCGATCTCTTTTTCTTGATTGGTCAACGCATCAAGGCGAGAGAGTTGAAGCTTCAGATCGCTGAGAGCATCCAATGAGCGGTCGCCATCTTCTAGTCGCTGAAACAGCTGGTGTACAAGGTCGATGGTGCTCAAACCTTCTGGGTTAAAAGTGTTTTCGCCGTCGGATGAGCCATCGCCCTTGGTATTCATATTGCTCCATTCGTTGCCATCTGAATTTTTCTGTCTGGTGGCGTGGGACTGTGAGGTCACACTTCCAAAATGGACCACATTGTCAGTGGGGGCGGCATCCGCTGGCCGTTCTGCCTCGGGTGCGAGACTCGCATCAGAGGGGTTTATTAGGTCGTTTGGATTCAAATCAGATGTCCACCCAGATTGGGGATCAAATTGCATCATGCTGGCACTTCTCACTTGCGGGGCGCTTAAGCGCGCTTTTTAAAAAGACTGCGCCAACCCGTCACTTGGGCCGAGTCGGAACGGCGGCCAGCGGTGACACCAGTTTCAGTCTGCATTGCTCGCTGAGGCGGGGTTGGTGTTACTTGATGAACTGATGTACTCGCAGCGAAGGACTCTCCGCTCGACTTCGCAGCGTTGCGATCCAACATGAACTTTTGCAGGACATTGGAGCCAAAATTCTTGCTGCTGCGAATTTCCTTGTGCGCATCACGTGTCTGGCTGGTCGGTGCGCGAGCGACGAATTCATCAACCATTTGGTTGACCTCGCGCCCAACTTGAAGGAAGCAATTGCGGCTAAACGCGTTGCTATGCCGAAACAAGTACTGCTTTCCATACAAATTTTGAATGTCAACCAAAAAAGGCAACGGACTTGATACAGAGAATCGCACGGGAAAGTTTGATTCATTGAACATGTCTTCATAGTCCATCATGCGGTGCAAGCGACTGGGCACCAGCACCAAGCGGGGACTCGCGTGAGGCGCTGAGTTGAAGACGCTTGCGACGTCTGCAATAAAAGCCATCGAACTGTTGAATTCAACTTGTGACAACGATGTGGGAACCAGCACGCTATCGAATTGAAACAAGAAGGTGACCGGCAAGACATTGACCCAAGTGAGGTCAGCCACGATGACATCAGCCTCTTGCTCGGCCTGCCGCAGAGCCTGGTTCATTTTCAGAACAGCTAAGTTGCTATCTGCACCGGTGATGGCGTCGCATTGGATCACAGTCAAGTTGGCAATGGGCAGCTGTTGTACCCATGAACTCGAAGAACTTTGGTGATCAAAGTCGATCAACGCCACCCGTTTACCCGCCTCAGCAGCCAAGTAGGCCGCCAGGTTCGCCGACAGGGTGCTTTTTCCGACGCCACCCTTTTGACTGGTGATTAACAACTTAACTTTACGCATATAAGGTATTTATTTTCAAAGCAATTTGTTAAATATTAAACAAATTTGATGACCAAGATGAAGGCTGTCTCATTCTCGTTACAGTCACTCTGATCATCCACCACCACTGAATCAAGGGCAATACGGTCGTAAGGGACAGCATTTTATGGATTGCCCTAGGGGCAAATGTAGAGGCTGTTGGGTGCTGCAACTTGATCCCGACCGCATCATGCATCAGAGCAATCGCCCTCGACAGTCTTCAAGGTTTCTTCAGCGAGCAGCTGGTTCAAGCGTGTCGTGATTGAGCGTCTCCAACAGTGGGGGGGCAGCCTTTCAAGGCTTGCGAGGCTCAATTTGGCTCGCGAACCCCTGCCCAGGCGCTTTTCGTGTGTCTAAACAAAAATAGCCGCTGGGTTCACTCGGAGCTGCGGCTTGGATTGAGAGGGTTTGGTGCCGGAAAGAGGCACCATGTGGCATTGTGAAGTAAAAAATAATCAATTAAAACAACATACTAATATTCATCTTGATTAAATATGTCCCGTGCATGCTCTATTTGTCCCGTCAAATGACCCGTAAATTTTGACCGATTTTGTCGTGTGGGAGGGGGAGTCACTTTCAGCTTCGATCACTAACAGTACCCTCGCTCATACAAAAAAGAGCAACGGCACTAATTCAAGATGCTTGCTGGGGATACGCGAGACGATTAAGTGTCG
>CBFIFT010000159.1:0-3305 GCA_965661935.1 Burkholderiaceae bacterium
TTATGAAAAGCGCGTGTTCCCCTCTATTCAGCTCAACCGCAGTGGTACGCGCCGCGAAGAGCTCTTGTTACAGCCTGAAATCTTGCAAAAAACGCGCATTCTGCGGCAATTTTTGTACAACATGGACGAGATCGAGGCCATGGAGCTGATTCTTAAGAACATGAAAGCAACCAAAAACAACGGCGAGTTCTTCGACATGATGCGCCGCGGTGGCTAAGCCGCAAAAATCTGCGATAATCTAAGGCTTTGGCGGATACGCCGAAATTTTGTTAGAGCAAGTGCCAAGTGGGCGCGAAAGCGGTCCAATTGGCTCACTAAACCCGCGAAAAGTGCAGTGAGTTTGTCCCCTTGGGGGCCCGAGCTGAGGGCTAGCGCAATCAAATAAGGTCAAGACATGAAAGAAGGCATTCACCCCGACTACCGCGAAGTTTGCTTCGTGGATCAATCCAACGGATTTCAATTTGTCACCCGCTCATGTGTGAACACACGCGAGACCGTGAAACTAGACGACGGTCGCGAATTGCCGCTCTTCAAGTTGGAAACCTCCTCCGAATCCCATCCTTTCTACACTGGCACGCAAAAAAGTGTCGACAGCATGGGTGGTCGCGTGGAAAAATTCCGCAACCGTTACGCCCGATTCAGCAAATAATCAGCGAGAGGCTTATGCCTCTTTCTGTAGCGGATTCAGCCGGCTCGACCGGCTGTTTTTGTATCTAGCGCAACCCTTTTGCTCTGCTGCCTTTGTTCATGAATCACCGCACCAATCCCGCCGTCGTCACGCCCGCTGCTGCACAGCGGTTGCCACGTGTGGCGCTGATATTGCTCGGTGTTCTGTACATACTCCCAGGCCTCATCGGCCGCGAGCCTTGGAAACCGTATGATGGGTTGAACCTGTCACTCATGATCGATCTGGCCAACGGCATGTCAGATTGGCTCAACCTCAGCCACACGGGACTGCCCGTGTTAGAGCAGGGATGGCTCCCTTATTGGTTGGGGGCAGCGTTTATTTGGGCCTTACCATTCCTAGAGCCTGCGGTGGCCAGCCGCATTCCTTTGGGTGTGGCGCTCACGCTTACCATGATTGCCACATGGTATGCCTGTTACAACTTGGCGAGGGCGCCACAGGCCGCCCCCTTGAGCTTTGCCTTTGGTGGTCAAGCGAGCAACCAGTCGTATGCTTGCGCCGTGGCCGATGCAAGTTTGCTGGCACTGATCGCATGCCTGGGCATGGCCCACATGGGTCATGAATTCAGCATCCATCCTTTTGCCACTCTGTTTGTAGCCAGCCTGTTTTGGGCGTTTTCACGCATCGCTGTCGCACCGCCTGAGCAGCGACTGCGCCAGCATTGGGCACAAGCGTGTGGCGCCGCCATTGCACTGATGGCCAGTGGCTACCCCAGCACCGCCATCCTGTTGTTTGTGGCTGGCGTGTTGACCTTTTTGCAACCCTCGCGCGCCGCCACACAGCGTGCGCGCGATCGCATCATGGCCTTGAGCGCTTTGGTGTTCGTGCTGGTGACCTATTTTTCATTAGACTGGCCCAGAGATGGGCTCAACGAGTCCGCCAACTGGACAGATCAAGCCCTTCGGGCGATCAAAACATGGGGGTGGTTGGCTTGGCCAGCTTGGCCCTTGGCAATTTGGACGCTTTGGCGTTGGCGCGTTCAGGCCGCTTCACCCCACATTTGGCTGCCAGTGTCATGGATATTGATACTGTTCGTGGTGGGAGTCACTGCAGGCGTGCCTCAGCGCCATTTGATGCTCGCGCTGCCCATCTGGGCCGTGCTGGCCGCATTTGCCCTCCCGACACTCAAGCGCACTGTGCTGGCGTTGTTCGATTGGATCGCCCTGCTGCTTTTCACAACAGTGGGTTTCGTCGTTTGGTTTTATTGGCTTGCTTTCCAAACTGGCTCACCCAGCGCCGCGGCTAACGCAGTGAGTCGGCTGCTGCCTGGGTTCGTCGCCGAGTTTTCGTGGATTGGTTTTTTGTTTGCCCTGATCGTCACATGCGCTTGGTTTTGGATGATCAGATGGCGATTGGTCGCCCAACGCTTGGCCCTCTGGAGTGGTTTGGTTTTGTCTGCCACCGGCACAGTTTGGGTGTGGGGGCTGTTGATGAGCTTGTGGCTACCCGCCTTGAACCATGGCATGAGCTATGACAGGCTGGCCCAACGCTTGCAAAACATGACGGCTGTGACGGCTTGCGTGCGCACCTCTGGACTGCCGCCGGCATTGGTCGCCTCGCTCAAGCGAAGCGGCATGAACATCCGCAATCAATTGCCAGAATCTAACAAAACCGACCCTTGCGCCTTCTGGTTGGTCAGTGGATCCGATGATGCGAGCCGACTTTCAGCCAGCGATTGGTTAGAGATTGATTCGACGGATGGCGCCGATGTTCAGGCCCCCAGCATTCGCATATTTGAACGCCTCACGCGACAACCTTGATTCAAACGCGCAAGCAGCAATCACGTGAAGCTTGCACCGCCCACTCTCAGTTTCGCTAAAAGGGATCAAGCACACGGGGCGTTGATTTGTTGCAGGCAGTGCTCGGCTCAAGCGCCATTCAACGAATAAGCCTCAGGGCGTTCGCCGTGCTTGGACGCTGCTCATTACTGCAGCATGCGCACACGCCTGGCTGCGAAAGTCACGCTGAATCTAGACCCTTTGTGAGCCACGCTGCTGATTTTTAGGTCACCGCCATGGCGCTGCGCGATATGCTTCACAATCGCAAGCCCTAAGCCAGTGCCCCCAGACTCTCGGGAACGGCTTTGATCAACGCGGTAAAAGCGCTCACTCAACCGAGAAATATGCTGTGCAGGAATACCGACACCTGTGTCCTTAACGAAAAACTCGACTTCTCCAGTTGCCAAGCGTGTCCACCCCAGAACGACCTCACCGCTTGAGTCGGTATAGCGAACGGCATTTGACACCAAATTACCGATTGCGCTTTGAATCTCACGCAGGCTACCAGACACCTCAAAGTCCAGTTCTATTTGGGCACGGATGTGCTGCTTGCCCTCGTGCAAAACCAGATTGAGCGACTGGGCGTCTTGTAGCGCCCCGTCAGTCAAAGCCTTTGCTGAGTGCCACTCATTTTGCGCAGGAGGTGGACCACCCTCAAGTGAGGACAAAGTAAGCAAATCGGTGACCAGGTTGTCCATTCTCTTGGCCTGCTTCGCAATGCTCTTGAGGTGGTGCGTGGCTTGGGATGCATCCAAAGGCAACTCAGTCAGGGCTTCAACCAGCCCTTGCACCACCGTCAAAGGCGTCTTGATTTCATGCGAGACGTTGGCGACGAAGTCACG
>CBFIFT010000160.1:0-3244 GCA_965661935.1 Burkholderiaceae bacterium
GTCGCAAGCCACAGCGCAGTGTTCCAAAGCGGATACAAAATACCCATGCTGCTCTGGCGAAGCGAGGCACGAGCAAGCCTCGAGTCGCCCCAGCCCGATGCTTATTTCCAACTCGATCAGCTGCCGCACACACTGTTGAATTTTTTGGAGATTCAGGCACCTAGCTTTTACCGCGCAAACCACGACTTGTTTTCTCGTGAGTTTGTCCCAGTGACACCCCATATCAAAGAGGCGAAATCGCTCAAAGGTGATTAGCGCTTGCCCACGGAACGAGTTTTTCACGGAGCTGGCAATTGTGCTGGTGGTGATGTCTGTCCTGGGTACGACATTGAGTATGATTTGAAAATGATCAAAAAATGTTTGTTCCCAGCAGCTGGTTACGGGACGCGGTTTCTTCCGGCTACCAAGGCCATGCCCAAAGAGATGATGCCGATCGTCAACAAGCCCTTGATTGAATATGGGGTTGAAGAAGCGCATCAAGCCGGCTTGAAGGACATTGCAATCGTGACCGGGCGCGGTAAGCGGGCACTTGAGGACCACTTTGATGTCAGCTATGAGTTAGAGCATCAGATTCGAGGGACCGCTAAAGAAAGCTACCTTGAGGCCACGAGAGGCCTGATTGACTCTTGTACGTTCTCGTATACCCGCCAAGTCGAGATGAAGGGTTTGGGACACGCAGTTTTAACCAGTGAAGTTTTGATTGGGCATGAGCCATTTGCGGTGGTGCTGGCCGATGACTTGTGCCTCAACCTGACAGGGCAGGGCGTCTTGAGTCAAATGGTGGATTTGTATCGTGAGCATCAATGCACGATTGTGGCGATTGAAGAGGTGCTACCAGAGCAGGTTCATCGTTACGGCACTGTTGGGGGAGTGATGCTGTCGGGTGATTTGATGCGTGTGGATCAAATGGTAGAGAAGCCCGAAGCCAATGCCGCACCATCAAACTTTGCGGTCATCGGTCGTTACATCTTGACCCCGGACATCTTCGATATTTTGCGTCAAACAGCGCCGGGTGCTGGTGGTGAGGTGCAACAGACCGACGCGATCGCGCCGCAGGCCCGACAGGGTCGGGTTCTCGCCTATCGGTTCAAGGGCAGACGCTTTGACTGCGGCAGCCCTGCAGGGTTTGTTGAAGCCACCAACTTTTGCTTCGAGAACTTCCCGAGCTAATGTCAATCGAGTCTTATATTGCAGCGCGACTGAGATCGTTCTGTAACTGGCTTATGGCCGGGTGCGTGTTCTGAAGGGTTTCCAAAGCCCAGTTGCCAACGAGATACCCAAGACAATGATCGCTGCGCTGGCTAGGGTTGTCACAGAGATGTGCTCGCCAAGCAGAAGGATTCCGTAACCCGCGGCAAACAACGGGATCGCAAATGTGACGGTCAACGCTTTGGCTGGGCCCGCCAGTGCGATGATCCGATAGAACAGCAGGTAGGCAACACCCGAGCACACCAAACCCAGGGCCAGCATGGCGCCCCACGTCATGGCCGCAGGCACATGCTGAGGCCACGCGACCCACGCCATGGGCAGTGCAACCAAGGTGCCTCCCATTTGAGAGGCCGTCGCTTGCACCATAGAAGGAATGTGTTGCAAGTGCTTTTTTGTGTATGAGGCGGAAAATCCATAGCTCGCCGGGGCGATCAAACAAATCATCGTGCCGAACCAATCGTTATGGATTTGTTCGCTATCTGCCGCTTGGCTGATCACAAGCGCGCAAACGCCGGCAAAACCCAATAGCAGCCCCAAGACCCTGTGAGCATCGAGGCGGTCATTTAACCACCACCAAGCGACGATTGCGCCAAACAATGGTGTGGTTGCGTTGATGATTGAGGCCGAGGTGGTGGTCACAGTTTGCAAAGCGTAACCGTAAGCAAAAAACGGCAGTACGGCTGTGAATACACCCAGAAAAATCGCATGGTGCCAAATACCCAAAAGAGCTTTGGCGTGACCTTTGAAAACCAGTAGGGGCAGCATGAACGCCGATGCGATGCTGACTCTCGCAAAAGTCGTCATGGTCGGTCCGATGTCCTTAGAGATCACTTGGGTGAACATGAAGGATGCACCCCAAATCGCGCTCAGCAAGAGAAAGTCCCAATGCCAGTGATTGTCGGATCGATGAAATAGGCGTTTGAACATACTCATGGGGCGCAAAGTGTCGAGTGCTGGGTTCGTGAACTGGGCATATGAGAAAATCTTGGCGTCCGTGTCTCCACCAAAGCATGCTTGCGAACAAGCCGCCAAGTTGAGGCGCAAAGTAGCGATCGGGGCACTTGGGCCGCGGTGACACATTGTCACTGAGCAGGTCTAGGCGCGTCGGTTATTTTGACATGAGTGATCGGAATCAAATGGTACAGACCACTATGAGTCACCGTGCAGCTGCCATCAGCCTCAGACTCTTGATCTGGCTCAGTCTGGTATTCGCAACGTTTTTACGCAACGGTTGGGCCGAAGCAGGGGTGCTGATGCTGACGCTCAGCGCAGTGGGCCTGCTGATTCTGCGCAAGCGTCCCGAGGGCGCGCCTGATTGGACCCGGCAGGATACGTTGATGTCGTTGGCTTTTGTCTCTTTTGTTGGGTTTAAGGCCCTGAGCGCGATGTGGTCCCCCAGCGCGTACGAGTCCATTTCCAATGCGGTGATGCATTTGCCTTTGCTCTTGTGGCCTTTGCTGCTGGTGGTTTGGCGGCGTTTGGATATGGACCTCAAGACGGTTCGGCTCGGCTTGGCATGGGCCTTGGTATTTCTGGCTGCTTGGGTGTTGCTTCGCCACCTGCTTGGGGATGAGGTCCCGATCCGTGCGCTTCGCAATGTTTCGAACTTGAACACGGGTGTGCTGGCTCAACTGGCTGTAGTCGGCGCCATGATGTGTGTCGCGCCTTGGGCCATTGGCTCACAAGCCCGGGGCGAGGAGTCGCAGCGATTCCGTATCTTGATGTTTGCCGCGTATCTCGGCGGATTGCTGGTCGTGCTGGTGACCGTGAGGCGCACCGAGTGGTTGGGCTTTGTGGTGGTATCGCTAGCCCTGCTCATCTGGCGCTTTCGCAGAGGTGTATCCGCGCGTGCGGGGTTGCTGATTGCTAGCGTCGTGATCGCAGCCGTGCTGGTCGGTGGTTACTTCATGCAAGCTAAGTTTTTACTTGCATGGGCACAGATTGAAGGCTACTTGGAGAAGGGCGCAAATGACCCGTCTGCCCTTTACACATCTGTTGGGCTGCGTTTGGAGTTTTATTACAGAGGTCTGTTGTC
>CBFIFT010000161.1:0-3096 GCA_965661935.1 Burkholderiaceae bacterium
TGTCTGAGTACGCGGGTGTGTTGACGGTGGTGCGCCGAGACGAGCGCCGCGCGGACACCTCGGCGGGTTATGTCGTTGAGGGCGCCGAGATGAGGATCGTCGATGCCGATGGCCAAGATGTCCAGTTGGGCGAACGCGGCGAGATTTGGATGCGTGGCAAGGGCTTGATGGCTGGTTATTTTCGCGATGCTGAAGCCACCGCTGCCGTGATGAAACCTGGCGGCTGGTACGCCAGTGGCGACGTGGGTTACCAAGGCGAGCAGGGCGAGTTGTACGTGGTGGCGCGCTTGAAAGAGATGATTGTGCGCAGCGGCTTCAATGTTTACCCTGGCGAGGTAGAGGCGATCCTGATGCGCCTGCCATTTGTGCGGGTGGCCGCCGTGGTGGGTGCGCCAGAGGCCGATGGCAATGAGCGGGTCATCGCCTTCATTGAGCTGCAGCCCGACGCGCATTGGGATGAGGCGCAGTGGCGTGCCCATTTGCAGCAACACCTTGCGCCGTACAAGCGTCCAGCCCAAGTGGTGCTTGTGCCTGCGATGCCCACCACGCTGTCTGGAAAAATTCTGAAAAAAGATTTGCTGCAAACGCACTTGCCGCGCGCGGCGATGGCTTAACCAAGACGAGGAATCACACATGACCACATTGGATGGCGACCAACTGGCTCACCTGCAGTCTTGGGTGGGACGCACACAGGTGCAGCAAGAGCAACTGTCGGTGGTGCCTATGCGCGGCTTGCACGCGCTGTTGGATCACCCCGCACCTGCCCCGCAGTGGGGTGACCCAGTGCCGCCGCTGGGCCGTTGGCTGTACTTTTTGCCGCAGGCTGCGCAGTCTGAGATTGCGCAAGATGGACACCCGCAAAAAGGCGGCTTTTTGCCACCCGTGCCGCTGCCCCGTCGGATGTGGGCGGGGGGGCGTTTGCAGTGGCATAAGGGCAACCCGTTGCGCATCGGCGACGAGGCGACTTTGACTTCGACGATTGTCTCGGTTGATCACAAGTCTGGGCGCTCGGGTGAGTTGGTGTTTGTGGTCGTACGCCATACGGTGAGCAACGACTTGGGTGACTGCATGGTCGAGGATCAAGACATTGTCTATCGCAATGCCCCAGTGCCCGGTCAACCCGCGCCTGCACCCACGCAGGCGCCGACCGACGAAACATTCAGGCGCACTTTTGAGCCCACCGCGGCAGCCTTGTTCAGGTATTCGGCACTGACCTTCAACGCCCACCGCATCCACTACGATCGACCCTATGCCACCGAGGTGGAGGGCTATGCTGGCTTGGTCGTTCATGGCCCGTTGATCGCCACATTGCTGGTCGACTTGGTGCAGCAAAATCACCCGACGGCGCAAATACTGGGGTTTGATTTCAAGGCGGTTCGACCAACCCTTGACTTGCAACCTTTTGAGGTTTGTGCCCGTGCGCTCGACCCCGAATCGCTCAGCGTATGGGGGCGTGACGCAAGTGGTTATCTCACGATGCAGGGAACGGTCCGCATCGGACAGCCTTAACATGACGCAAATTGATAACAGAGGAATAGCAGATGTTCAAAGCCAGATTTGATGACGAGTACACCGATATCCGCGATGGCGTGCGCGCCATTTGCGCTGAGTTCCCCGACGAATACCACCGCAAGGTCGACGAAAAGCGCGAGTACCCCGAAGCCTTTGTCGATGCACTGACCAAGGCCGGTTGGATGGCCGCCATGATTCCGCCCGAGTACGGTGGCTCGGGCCTGAGCTTGGCTGAGGCCTCTGTGATCATGGAAGAGATCAACCGCTCGGGTGGTAACTCGGGTGCCTGCCACGGCCAGATGTACAACATGGGAACGCTGTTGCGCCATGGCTCAGAAGAGCAAAAAGCCCATTACCTACCCAAGATCGCCACGGGCGAGTGGCGCCTGCAATCCATGGGTGTGACCGAGCCCACGACCGGCACCGATACCACCAAGATCAAGACCACGGCCGTGAAAAAGGGCGACCGCTATGTCGTCAACGGACAAAAGGTGTGGATCAGCCGGGTGCAGCACAGCGATTGGATGATTTTGCTGGCGCGCACCACACCACTGGCCGAGGTGACCAAAAAGAGCGAAGGCATGTCGATCTTCATGGTCGATTTGAAAGAGGCCCAAAAGAGCGGCTTAACGGTGCGCCCCATCCCCAACATGGTCAACCACGAGACCAACGAGTTGTTCTTTGAGAACCTAGAGATTCCCGAAGAGAACTTGATTGGCGAAGAGGGCAAGGGCTTCAAGTACATTTTAGACGGCTTGAACGCGGAGCGCACATTGATTGCCGCCGAGTGCATCGGCGACGCGTATTGGTTCATTGACCGCGTCACCGAATACACCAAGGCGCGTGAGGTGTTTGGTCGCCCCATTGGGCAAAACCAAGGCGTTCAGTTTCCGATCGCCGACGCATTCATCGAAACCGAAGCCGCCAACCTCATGCGCTTCGATGCCTGCAGTTTGTACGATGCGCACCTGCCCTGTGGCACACAGGCGAACATGGCCAAGTACCTCGCGGCCAAGGCCAGCTGGGAGGCCGCCAACGTGGCCATTCAGTACCACGGTGGTTTTGGTTTTGCCTGCGAATACGACATTGAGCGCAAGTTTCGCGAGACCCGCCTCTACCAAGTGGCGCCCATCTCAACCAACTTGATTTACAGCTACGTGGCAGAGCACGTGCTGGGCTTGCCGCGCTCGTTCTAAGCGCAGATCATCGCCGGCGCAAGGCCTGTCTGTGGCAGGCCTTGTGCCCGTTTGGCGCCGCGTCTGGCTCCACCCCCGTTGTTTTTACTTGGCTTGCAGGGCTTTTTCGATGTGCTTTCGCAAGCTGCTGGGCGTGGTCAGGCTGCTGTAGCTGTCGATGACTTGGCCGTCGCGGCCAATCAGGTACTTGTAAAAGTTCCAGCGTGGGGCGCCCGCGCCTGCGGCTTGCAGCGCCTTGAAGAACGGGTTGGCGTTGTCCCCTTTGACCGATGAGGACTCAAACATCGGGAAGGCAACGCCGTAGGTGTTGAAACAAAAGTCGGCGATTTCTTGGTTGGATTTTTTTTCTTGCTTGAAATCGTTGGACGGAAAGCCCAGCACCACAAAG
>CBFIFT010000162.1:0-2996 GCA_965661935.1 Burkholderiaceae bacterium
CGGTGAAAACAACGTGCTGCATGGTGACGCAGGCAGTGAGCAATTTTTGTCTGAGATGTTCAACCCTGCGAGCTATCCAGCACGCCACATGAGCATGGACGGCATTTACGAATATGGCTCTCGGTCTGGGGTCTGGCGATTGCTGCGCGAATTTGAATCGCGCGGCCTGCCGCTCACCGTCTTTGGTGTGGCCAGCGCTTTGCAACGCAACCCAGAAACCACCGCCGCTTTTGTTGAGTTGGGGCATGAAATCGCCTGCCATGGTTTGAAGTGGATCAGCTACCAAACCATCCCCAAAGAAACAGAGTGGGCACACATGTGCGAAGCCATGGAGACCATCGAAAAGCTAACCGGTGAACGCCCACTGGGCTGGTACACCGGGCGTGACAGCCCCAACACCCATCAACTGGTGGCCGACTTTGGCGGCTTTGCGTATGACGCCGATTACTACGGTGACGATTTGCCGTTTTGGATGAAGCAACAGACGAGCGATGGCCGATTGGTGCAGCAACTCATTGTTCCCTACACGCTCGATTGCAATGACATGCGCTTCGCATTGCCACAGGGTTACAGCCATGCTGATCCGTTCTTTCAGTACCTCAAAGATACCTTTGACGTGCTCTACGCTGAGGGCGACCCCAACGGCCTTGACCGCCCCAAGATGATGAGTGTTGGCATGCATTGCCGCTTGCTGGGTAGACCCGGTCGCATCATCGCGCTTCAACGCTTCTTGGACTACATCGAGCAGAAAATAGGCGTGTGGGTGGCGACTCGGCTTGACATCGCACAACACTGGGCTCAAACCCACCCAATGGAGCAAAACGCATGAACTTGACCGCGTTCAACCAAGCCAGCGACGCCGAGGCCTGCGCGGCACTCGATGGCCTTTATGAACATTCGCCATGGATCGTTCAACAAGCGCTGGCGCATCGCCCGTTTGTCAGCCTGGCGGCGTTGAAGTACCGCATGACTCAGATTCTGGAAGCCGCGGGTCGCGAGGCCAAACTGGCACTCATCCGCGCCCACCCAGAACTGGCTGGCAAAGCCATGGTAGACAACTCGCTGACTGCAGAGAGTACGCAAGAGCAGTCCAAAGCAGGGCTGACCCACTGCACACCCGAAGAGTTCGCGCACATACAGCAACTCAATGCGGACTACAACGCGCGTTTTGGCTGGCCATTCATACTTGCCGTGCGAGGGCCCCGGGGCGAGGGCTTGAACAAGCAACAGATCATTCAAACCTTTGAGCGGCGGCTGCACAACCACCCTGACTTTGAACTCGAAGAGTGCGTGCGCAACATCCACCGCATCGCCGAAATTCGGCTGCAAGAGAAATTCAGCGAGCCCCCCCTCATAGGCGAACAGGTGTGGGACTGGCATGAACAACTGGCCCAACACAGCGAGCCCCAAGCCATGGAGCGCGGCGAGCTCACCGTCACATACCTCACTGCTGCGCACATCGCTTGCGCCCAGCGCATCCGCAACACCATGCAGGCCTGTGGCTTTGACGAAGTTGCCATCGATGCGGTGGGCAATGTCGTGGGGCGATACTGGGGCAGCCAGCCCGAATTACCGGCGCTGATGACGGGCAGCCATTACGACACTGTGCGCAACGGTGGCAAATACGATGGCCGCCTCGGCATCTATGTCCCCATCGCCTGCGTGAAAGAGCTGCATGCCCAGCAACGCCGCTTAAAGCGCACGCTTGAAGTGGTCGCCTTCGCGGAAGAGGAAGGCCAGCGCTATGCCGCGACCTTCTTAGGCAGTGGCGCCTTGGTGGGTGACTTCCAGATGGATTGGTTGACGCAAAGTGACGCCCAAGGGGTCACCATGCAAGAAGCCATGGAGCAGGCTGGGCACCGCATTGAAGACATCCCAAGCCTGCAGCGCGACCCAGCCAAATACCTTGGGTTTGTGGAGGTCCACATAGAACAAGGCCCGGTGCTCAACCAGCACCACATGCCGCTTGGCATCGTCACGTCTATCAATGGCAGCGCCCGCTATCGGGGGCAAATCATCGGTATGGCCAGCCACGCAGGCACCACGCCCATGAACCAGCGAAGAGATGCTGCCGCTGCGTTGGCGGAGTGGATGGTGCAGGTTGAAGCCAGAGCCAACCAAGACACGGACAGCGTGGCCACCATTGGCATGTTGCATGTACCCAATGGCTCTATCAACGTGGTGCCCGGTGTGTGTGACTTCAGCCTCGATGTGCGGGCGCCACGCAACGAGCAGCGTGACGCGCTGTTGGCTGACATATTGCCCTTGCTCGACGCCATCTGCGCGCGCCGTGGTGTCTCCCACCACATCACAGAAGTCATGCGCGCCAGCGCTGCCCCCAGCGATCCATGGCTGCAGTCGTGCTGGAGCGAGGCGGTTGGTGCAATGGGCCTACCCGCGTTTGAGCTGCCCAGCGGCGCCGGTCACGACGCCATGAAACTGCACGAAGTGATGCCCCAAGCGATGTTGTTTGTGCGTGGCGAGAACGCAGGCATCAGCCACAACCCGCTCGAGTCAACCACCGCTGCGGATATGCAGCTGGCTGTTCAGGCGTTCCAGCATTTGATGGAGCAACTGGACCACAAGACACCCCATAACCCCGCCTCTTGATAGGAACCACCATGAACACCGCCTACGAAGCGCTTGACGCTTGGATTGACGACCATTTCGACAGCCAGATCACTTTTCTCAAAGCGCTGGTCGCCGTTCCCACCGATACGCCACCAGGCAACAACACACCTCACGCCCTGCGCACCTCTGCGCTGCTGGCAGACATGGGGTTTCAGGCTCGGCATTTTGAAGTCCCGCAAGAGATGGTCCAAGCTGCCGGTCTTCAAAGCATCACCAACCTGATCGTGCGTGAAGCCTTTGGTCAAAATGGCCCCACCATTGCGCTCAACGCCCATGGCGACGTGGTGCCCCCAGGCGAGGGGTGGACCCACGACCCTTACGGGGGTGAGATTGTCGATGGCAAGCTGTACGGGCGCGCTGCGGCG
>CBFIFT010000163.1:0-2995 GCA_965661935.1 Burkholderiaceae bacterium
CGAAGTGACCGGAGACGAGGCTAAAAACGACGCGTTTCTAGAGGCTTTGGATCGCTCTGCTGTGCTTGAGACAGTGCGAACAGGTGCCTGTGGAATTGGACGAGGCGAGCGCATTTTGCGCGCTTAAATACATGGGTGAACCGAGACGCATTGGGCGCGGTGGGTATCCCGAAAAACAAGAATTCAACTGAAAGGAAAATCATGCAAGTTTTTTACGACAAGGACTGTGACCTCAGCCTGATCAAGGGTAAGACAGTGACCATCGTTGGCTACGGAAGCCAGGGTCACGCCCACGCCCAGAACCTCAACGAAAGCGGCGTCAAGGTCATCGTTGGTTTGCGCAAAGACGGCGCATCTTGGTCAAAGGCCGAAGGCGCAGGCTTGCAGGTCATGGAAGTCAACGCCGCGGTGGCTGCTGCCGACGTCGTGATGGTGCTGTTGCCAGACGAAAACATCGCTGATGTTTACAACCAGCAAATCGCCCCCAACATGAAGGCTGGCGCATCATTGGCGTTTGCCCATGGCTTCAATGTTCATTACAACCAAGTGGTTCCCCGCAACGACATCGATGTGTGGATGGTTGCGCCCAAGGCGCCTGGCCATACGGTGCGCAACACCTACACGCAGGGTGGTGGCGTTCCTCATTTGGTCGCGATCCATCAAGACGTGTCTGGCAAGGCCCGTGACTTGGCGCTGAGCTATGCCATGGCCAACGGCGGTGGTAAAGCTGGCATCATCGAGACCACATTCAAAGAAGAGACCGAGACTGATTTGTTCGGTGAGCAAGCCGTGTTGTGTGGCGGAGCCATGGAGCTGGTTCGCATGGGTTTTGAAACCTTGACCGAAGCTGGCTACGCGCCTGAGATGGCTTACTTTGAGTGCTTGCACGAGCTGAAGCTGATTGTTGACCTCATGTACGAAGGCGGCATCGCCAACATGAACTACTCCATCTCTAACAATGCAGAGTATGGCGAGTACGTCACGGGTCCTGAAGTTGTCAATGAGTCAAGCCGCGAGGCGATGCGCAACGCCCTCAAGCGCATCCAGACTGGTGAATACGCCAAGATGTTCATCTTGGAAGGCAAGACCAACTACCCAAGCATGACGGGTCGTCGTCGCCTGCTGGCAGACCACCCCATCGAAAAAGTGGGCGCAGAACTGCGTGCCATGATGCCTTGGATCGCCAAGAACAAACTGGTCGACAAGTCGAAGAACTAAACCCGCTGTTGCGAGTTCGACAAAGGCCACTGCGGTGGCCTTTGTCGTTGATGATCGGCGTTGGTAGGCGTAGACTCTAGCGCTTGCATTCGTGAGAAAAAATTGTGACCACACCATCCTCAGACCCCAATTCAGAACAGCAGCGTGCCACTGCGGCTCTGCGCAAAAAGGGCATCTACTTGCTACCCAATCTCATCACGTTGGCAGCTATGTTTGGCGGGTTTTACGCCATTTTGATGGCCATCGCAGGTCGGTTTGAAATGGCCGCCTTGGGTATCTTGGTGGCGATGGTCTTGGACGGACTAGACGGCCGAGTCGCCCGACTGACCAATACGCAAAGCGCGTTTGGTGAGCAAATGGACTCACTCTCCGACATGGTCTCGTTCGGTGTGGCGCCTGCGCTGTTTGCATTTGAATGGGCGTTTTCAGATTTGGGGCGTTGGGGTTGGCTCGCGGCCTTTGTTTACACGGCCTGCGCGGCTCTGCGGTTGGCTCGATTCAATGTCAACGTGGCCGTGGTCGATAAGCGCTATTTCCAAGGGCTGCCCTCACCGGCGGCTGCAGCCTTGGTGGCTGGGTTTATTTGGCTGTTTGATGACGCGGGCATTGAAGGCCCTGAAGTGGCTTGGGTGATGTTCGCTGTGGTTCTCTATGCGGGCTTGACGATGGCGACCAATGTGCCTTTTTATTCATTCAAAGAATTTCACGTCAAGCGCAGCGTTCCGTTTGCGGTGATTGTTGCGGTGGCGCTGGGCATCGCTGTTGTGAATATTCACCCGCCCACCGTGTTGTTTGCTCTGTTTGTGCTCTACGGCTTGTCTGGTTATGCGGTGTATATCTGGCGTAAATTCAAGGGTGAACCAGTCAGCGTGATCAGCACTTCTACCGAAGAGCGATTTGAGCGCGATTGGCACGACTGAACATTGCGTCGCAAGCCTCGCCGGGTGTTGCGCGTGTGTCACTTGCACGCCAATTTCAGCAGCACCTGCCCGAAAAAATGTGCTACATTGATTTCTATGCAAAAAGCACTCGCTCTAAACCTACTACGCCCCCGATACGGGTGTTTGGTTTAGCGCGCTTCGCTTTCACCAAAACGGCCCGTTCGCACCCGCAGCGGGCCGTTTGCATTGGAGCTGTGGGTATTGAGTAGTTAATTCACCTTGGAGAATCACATGAGCGATCAACTCATCATTTTTGATACCACCTTGCGAGACGGCGAGCAGTCACCCGGCGCATCTATGACCAAGGACGAAAAGCTGCGCATTGCCAAGCAGCTGGAGCGCTTGAAGGTGGATGTGATCGAGGCAGGTTTTGCCGCCAGCTCCAATGGCGATTTCGAATGTGTGAAGGCCATTGCTGCCGCGATCAAAGATTCAACCGTGTGTTCGCTTGCACGCGCCAATGACCGAGACATTGCGCGAGCGGCTGAAGCCATCAAAGGCGCGAATTCTGGTCGCATTCACACGTTCATTGCGACCAGCCCGCTGCACATGGAGAAAAAGCTTCGGATGACCCCAGATGAGGTATTTGAAGAGGCCAAGCGAGCGGTGCGTTTTGCGCGCAACCACACGGACAACATCGAATTCAGCCCCGAAGATGGGTACCGCAGCGATGTTGATTTCTTGTGCCGAGTGCTTGAGGCTGTGATCAATGAGGGTGCGACAACGATCAACATCCCTGACACCGTTGGATACGCGATTCCTGAGCTCTATGGCAATTTCATCAAAACTTTGCGCGAACGCATCCCCAACTCTGATCGCGCCATTTGGTCGGTTCA
>CBFIFT010000164.1:0-2975 GCA_965661935.1 Burkholderiaceae bacterium
GTTGTGCAAGGTGCAGGGCCCCGCACCATGCCCAAGGCTGCGGTGGTCGCCCTCGCCGTTGCCTAAAAACAGATATGCCCCAGGTTTGGCTTGCAGCATGTAGCTGAAGTCTTCGGCACCCATGGTGGGCACTTGAGGCACGATTTGCTCGGGTGACAACAGGCCTTGAAGTGCTTTTTGTACAAAGGCGCTGGCCCCCGCGTCGTTGATGGTGGGCGGGTAGTTGCGCACAAATGAGAAGTCCACGTCCAAGCCAAACCCCTCGCTGATTTGTTCGCTGAGTTGTTGCATGCGCGCTTGGATGTCATCCAGCACATCATTGGAAAACGTGCGTACGGTGCCCGCCAATCGACACGTGTTGGGGATCACGTTGGTGGTCTCGCCTGCGTTGATTTGGGTGACCGAAATCACCGCGGGGTCGTTTGGGTTGAGGTTGCGCGAAACAATGGTCTGAAAGGCTTGCACCAGTTGGCAAGCGACAGGAACAGGGTCCGCGCCAAGGTGGGGCATGGCCGCGTGCGCGCCTTTGCCTTTGAGCGTGATGTAGAACTCATTGCTCGACGCCATGACAGCGCCGGGGCTGACGCCTACGGTGCCAGCGGGCATGCCTGGCCAGTTGTGGATGGCAAAGACCGCGTCCATTTCAAAGCGCTCAAATAGTCCGTCTTTGATCATTTCACGGGCCCCGCCGCCGCCTTCTTCGGCCGGCTGAAAAATTAAATAAACCGTTCCGGCGAAGTTGCGATTCGTCGCCAAGTGGCGGGCCGCCCCCATGAGCATGGCGGTGTGTCCATCGTGACCGCAGCCGTGCATTTTGCCGGGGTAGGTACTGGCGTGTGCAAATGTGTTGGCCTCTTGAATCGGCAAGGCATCCATGTCGGCCCGAAAACCAATGCTGCGGCCTTTGCCTGCGGGCTTCAAGTCACCATGGATCACCCCAACCACGCCTGTGGTGCCCAAGCCGCGGTGCACCTCAATGCCCAGTGCCTCAAGTCCAGAGGCCACCAAATCAGCGGTACGCCGCTCTTCAAAGCACAGTTCTGGATGCGCATGGATGTCGCGCCGAAAAGCGGTGACGGTGGCTGAATCTGCTTGGAGTGATGCGATGAGGTTCATGGCGTTGCTTGGACTTCAGGTATGTGACATCCTCATCTTAAATCGATTGACAAGAAGCGGCATACTGTGACGTGACTCGATGTTCGATGCCAAGTAAAGGAACGCCCATGTCCAACGACCCGTCCATGGTTCAGGTGCTTCACGCCTGCCCCCACGACTGCCCAGATACGTGTTCGATGGTCAGTACCGTTGAAAACGGTCAGGTGATTAAAGTGCAAGGCAACCCTGCTCACCCCATGACCGACGGGGTGCTGTGCACCAAAGTGGCTCGCTACCACGAGCGTCTGTATCACCCAGATCGCTTGCTGCAACCGCTCAAGCGTGTGGGCCCCAAGGGTACTGGTCAATTTGTGCCGGTGTCTTGGGACGAGGCCTTGGATGACATCGCCGCCAAGTTGTCGGCCATTGCCGCAAAAGACCCACGTGCGATCCTGCCCTATCACTACGCTGGCACCATGGGGCTGGTACAGGGTGGTAGCCTTTGCTCGCGCTTTTTTCATCGTTTGGGGGCCTCGCAGTTGAACCAAACGATTTGTGCCGCTGCGGGTACAGAGGCCTACACCCACACCCTGGGTTCAGGCGTTGGCATGCCGGCTCAGACATTTGCCTCCTCTCGTGTGATCGTGCTGTGGGGATCCAACCCGGTGGTGAGTTGCGTGCACTTTTGGCGCGTGGTTCAAAAAGCAAAAAGGGCCGGCGCCAAAGTCATTGCCATCGACCCACGGCGCACGGAGTCGGCTGAAAAATGTGATGAACACCTTGCCTTGCGCCCGGGTACTGATGCGCCACTGGCTTTTGCGATCATGCAACAGTGCATCGTCAATGGTTGGGTTGATCAGGCCTATATCGACGCACACACACTCGGCTGGGATGGCTTGCGCGAGCGCGCGCTCGAGTGGCCGCCAGAGCGGGCCGCCGAGGTGTGCGGCTTGAGCGTTGAGCAAATCCGCTCGCTCGCTCGCGACATCGGCACCACGCCGCAAACTGGCATTCGCCTCAATTACGGCATGCAGCGGGTAAAAGGGGGTGCCAATGCAGCACGTGCCATCTTGAGCTTGCCCGCTGTGACCGGCGCTTGGCGCCATGAGGGTGGTGGCGTGCTGCTTTCAAGCAGCGGGTTCTTTCCCAAAAAGATCGCCGACCTCACGCGGCCAGACCTGTTGACTCTTGGGCTACAAGGCCGCTCTCCCAGAGTGATCAACATGACCACCATTGGGCGCGACTTGCAACAGCCGACCAGCGAAGCATTTGGCCCGGCGATCGAAGCCGTTGTGGTCTTTAACAGCAACCCTGTGGCGATTGCGCCAGACTCTCGGCAAGTCGTTGCTGGATTTCAGCGAGAGGACTTGTTCACGGTCGTGTTGGAGCACTTCCAAACCGACACCGCTGACTACGCTGACTATGTGCTGCCAGCGTCCATGCAACTTGAACACTGGGATATCCACGCCAGCTACGGTCACACCGACGTGTTACTCAATCGGCCTGCCGTGCCTCCGGCGGGCCAATGCAAGCCCAACACCGAGGTCTTCCGCGAGTTGGCCAAACGCATTGGCTTGAATGATCCGTGTTTGCAAGAGAGCGACGAGGCTTTGATCCGCCAAGCCTATGACGATTCGGTCGTGCCATTTGACCAACTGCTAAGAGAGGGTTTTGTGCCCTTGCAGGTGTCGCGCACGCCCTTTGCTCATGGTGGTTTTCCGACGCCATCTGGTCGGTGCGAGTTTTATAGCCAGCGTTTGGTCGACCGAGGCCTACCGGGCTGGCCTGAGTACGTACCCAACGCCGAGCCCCCCACTGCCAAACACCCCCTGTCCATGATCTCGCCGCCAGCGCGCCATTTTTTGAACTCAACTTTCGCC
>CBFIFT010000165.1:0-2911 GCA_965661935.1 Burkholderiaceae bacterium
GAAGTGCCCGAGCGTGCCAAAGTGATCCGCGTGTTGTTCTCTGAGATCACCCGCGTGCTCAACCATCTGCTGTGGCTTGGGGCCCACGGGCACGATTGCGGTGCTTCCACCGCTTTGATTTACACCTTCCGTGAGCGCGAGAGCCTGTTTGATGCCTACGAGGCTGTTTCGGGCGCGCGGATGCACGCGGCGTACTTTCGCCCGGGTGGCGTGTACCGCGATTTGCCAGATGAAATGCCGCAGATGAAACCCAGTCGAGTGCGCAATGCACGCTCGGTGGCGGCCTTCAACGAGAACCGTCAGGGCTCGTTGCTGGATTACTTGCAAGACTTTTGTGACAAGTTTCCCCAGCACATCGACGAGTACGAAACCCTGCTGACCGACAACCGCATTTGGAAGCAACGAACGGTGGGAATCGGTGTCATTGAGCCTGAGCGGGCCATCAATTTAGGGTTCACAGGGCCGATGTTGCGCGGCTCTGGCGTGGCCTGGGACTTGCGCAAGCACCAGCCGTATGACGGCTATGAGAATTTTGATTTCGATATTCCCCTTGGTGTCAATGGCGATTGCTACGACCGCTACTTGGTTCGTGTCGAAGAGATGCGCCAGTCCAACCGAATCATGCAGCAATGCATCAACTGGTTGCGCCAAAATCCGGGTCCTGTGATCACGGACAACCACAAAGTAGCACCGCCTGATCGCGAGTCCATGAAGTCCAACATGGAAGAACTCATCCACCACTTCAAGCTGTTCACTGAAGGCTTCAGAGTGCCTGAAGGTGAGGCCTACGCAGCGGTGGAGCATCCCAAGGGTGAGTTCGGTATCTACATGGTGAGTGACGGTGCCAACAAACCTTACCGCCTGAAGATTCGGGCCCCAGGGTTTGCGCACTTGTCCGGGTTTGACGAGGTAACACGTGGCCACATGTTGGCTGATGCGGTGGCCATTATTGGCACCATGGACATTGTTTTTGGAGAGATTGACCGATGATCTCTGATGAAATTCGCGCGCGATTTGATCGCGAAGTGGCCAAGTACCCCAGCGAGCGCAAGCAATCCGCTGTGATGGCTTGCCTCAGCATCATGCAAGACGTCGAGGGCTGGGTCAGTCCCGACGCCGAGCGTGCAGTTGCCGAGTACCTCAATATGCCCGCCATTGCGGTGCACGAAGTCACCACTTTTTACAACATGTTCAATCAGCAGCCCGTGGGCAAGTTCAAATTGAATGTGTGCACCAATTTGCCCTGTCAGTTGCGCGGTGGTTTCAAGGCCATCGAACATCTACAAGAGCGCTTGGGCATCAAGGCAGGACAGACCACCTCCGATGGGTGCTTTACTTTGCAAGAATGCGAGTGCTTGGGTGCTTGTGCAGATGCCCCCGTGATGTTGGTTAACGACCGCAAGATGCTGTCTTACATGACTCACGAGCGCTTGGATGAGTTGCTGAACGACTTGCGCACACTGGCGCAGGAGGCTTCGTCATGAACTTAGACGCGACGTTGAGCAAATACCAAACATCGGGCAGTGAAACTTGTTTCCATGGCCGCCACATCCAACCGACCATCTACGCAGACCTCAACGGCAGCAACTGGTCACTGAAAGACTACGAAGCGCGCGGTGGTTACCAGGCGCTGAGAAAAATCTTGGCGCAAGGCGAGGGCGCCGGCATGACGCCTGATGAGGTGATTGCAACGGTCAAAGAAAGCGGTTTGCGTGGCCGTGGGGGCGCTGGCTTTCCAACAGGGCTCAAATGGAGCTTCATGCCACGCCAGTTCCCAGGTCAAAAGCATTTGGTTTGCAACTCTGACGAAGGCGAGCCTGGCACTTGCAAAGACCGCGACATCTTGATGTACAACCCCCACATCGTGATCGAAGGCATGGCCATTGCCGCCTACGCCATGGGTACGTCGGTGGGCTACAACTACATCCATGGTGAGATTTTTGAAGTCTATGAGCGCTTCGAAGCCGCTCTGCAAGAGGCGCGCGACGCGGGCTATTTGGGGTCAAATATTCTTGGCTCTAACTTTGCATTTGAGTTGCACGCGTTCCACGGTTTTGGCGCTTACATTTGTGGCGAAGAGACTGCGCTGCTTGAGTCGCTTGAGGGCAAGAAGGGCCAGCCGCGCTTCAAGCCACCCTTCCCCGCTAGCTATGGCCTTTACGGCAAGCCAACGACGATTAACAACACCGAGACCTTCGCGGCGGTGCCGTGGATCATCCGCAATGGCGGCGAGGCATATTTGAACTTGGGCAAACCCAACAACGGTGGCACCAAGATCTTCTCTATGGTGGGCGATGTTGAGCGACCCGGAAATTACGAAGTGCCCATGGGCACGCCGTTCTCTGAGCTGCTCGCGTTGGCGGGTGGCGTCAAAGGCGGTAAAGCACTCAAGGCTGTGATTCCTGGCGGCTCATCGGCGCCAGTGTTGCCAGCGGACGTGATGATGGGGATCACGATGGATTACGACGCCATCGCAAAGGCCGGCTCGATGTTGGGCTCTGGCGCTGTCATCGTCATGGATGAGACCCGCTGCATGGTGGAGAGCCTGTTGCGCTTGTCCTACTTCTACATGCACGAAAGTTGTGGCCAGTGCACGCCTTGCCGTGAAGGTACAGGTTGGCTGTGGCGCATGGTCAAGCGCATTGAAAACGGTGAAGGCCGAGAGGGCGACTTGGAGTTGCTTGACTCAGTGGGTGAGAACATCCAAGGCCGCACCATTTGCGCGCTGGGTGATGCCGCTGCCATGCCAGTGCGGGCCATGATCAAGCATTTCCGGTCCGAATTTGAACACCACATTGAGCACAAGACCTGCATGGTCAATGCCCAAGCATAAGAGTCGAGAGCGTTTATGTCTTCAGTAGAAATCGAACTCGACGGTCAAAAAGTCGAAGTGCCGCAAGGCAGCATGGTG
>CBFIFT010000166.1:0-2854 GCA_965661935.1 Burkholderiaceae bacterium
AACGGCAAGGGCCTCGATGGCTGCCTTGTCTGCTTTGGCGCTCACGGTGAGGCTGCCGCGGAGTTTGCCGTTGACTTGGAGCACGAGCTCGATCTCGTCTTGCACCAGTGCCGCCTCGTCTACGGTGGGCCATGCGGTGTCGAGCAAATCGCCGTGTACGTCGGCATAGCCCAGGGCCTGCCAGGCTTGATCCGTGATGTGCGGACACGCGGGATAGAGCATGCGCAGAAGCAGCGAGACGCCTTCGGCCAAGACGCAGGCGTCATGTGGTGAGTCGCTGGGTGTGAAGTCTTCGAGCGCGTTGAGGGCCTTCATGCAGCCTGAGACCACGGTGTTGTATTGCATCCGCTCGTAGTCGTAGCTGACTTGCTTGAGCACGAGGTAGATATCGCGGCGGGTTTGCTTGGCGGCGGCGCTGAGTGCACCAGCGTCTGGACTTTGGCCTTGGGCGCTTTGGATGGCTGCGTGGTGTTTGTGTGCAAACTGCCAGACCCGGCGCAAGAATCGATAGCTGCCTTCCACGGCCGAGTCGTTCCACTCGAGTGTGGCCTCGGGTGGTGCGGTGAACATGGTGTAGAGGCGAGCTGTGTCTGCGCCGTAGCGCTCGATCAGGTCTTGTGGGTCGACGCCGTTGTTTTTGGACTTGGACATGGTGCCCACGCCCTCGTAGTCGATCTCTGTGCCAATGGGCAAATCACCAACGGCGTTTTTGAGGCGCGCGCCTGTGACCTTGCCGCTGTCGTCGAGCACGTGTTCCACGTCGTGTGGCCAAAAATACTCGACCCCGCCCTTGGCGTTTTTGCGGCTGTAGATGTGGTTGAGCACCATGCCCTGGGTAAGCAGTTTGGTGAAGGGCTCATTGACCTTGACCAAGCCCATGTCGCGCATGACCTTGGTCCAAAAGCGCGCATACAGCAGGTGAAGAATCGCGTGCTCGATGCCGCCGATGTACTGGTTCATGGGCATCCAGTACTGTGCGCCTTCGGCGACCATGGCGTCGTTGTTGGTGGGGTCGCAGTAGCGCATGAAGTACCACGACGAGTCGACAAAGGTGTCCATGGTGTCGGTCTCGCGGCGGGCGGGTTTGCCGCAGCTTGGACAGGGCACGTTCAGGAATGCGTCGCATTTGCCCAATGGGTTGCCCGAGCCATCGGGTACCAAATCGGGCGGCAGCACCACGGGCAAGTCTTGCTCTGGCACAGGTACGGCGCCGCAAGCCTCGCAGTGGATGATGGGAATCGGCGTGCCCCAGTAGCGTTGGCGGCTGATGCCCCAGTCGCGCAGTCGCCAGGTGGTTTTCTTTTCGCCCAGACCTTGCGCTGCGAGCAAGTCGGCCACGCGCTGCACGGCGGCCTTGTGCTCTAGCCCATCGAGCTCGCCTGAGTTGATGCAGTGCACCCCTGTTTTGTCGGCATACCAGTCTTGCCACTGGGTGGTGTCGTAGTCGCTGTCGGCGTTGACTTTGGCGATCACGGGTTGGATGGCGATGTTGTACTTGAGCGCAAATGCAAAGTCGCGCTCGTCGTGTGCAGGCACACCCATGACGGCGCCGTCGCCATAACTCATCAAGACGTAGTTGCCGACCCAGATGTCGATGTCTTGACCTGTCAGTGGGTGGCGCACACTCAGGCCAGTTCGCATACCGACTTTTTCTTTGGTGGCCAACTCGGCTTCGGTGGTGCCGCCTTGTTTGCACTCGGCGATGAAGGCGGCCAGCTCGGGGTTGCCCTTGGCGGCGTGCTCGGCGAGTGGGTGCTCGGCGGCCACAGCGGCAAACGTGACGCCCATGATGGTGTCGGCGCGGGTGGTGAAGACGTACATACGCCCTTGGTCTATGGGCTGACCGTCTTCGCCTTTGATGTCGTGGGTGAAGGCAAAGCGCACGCCTTCGCTCTTGCCGATCCAGTTTTCTTGCATCAAGCGCACGCGCTCTGGCCAGCCGCTGAGGTAGTCGGGGTCTTCGGGGTTGGCCACGGCGCTGAGCAGCTCGTCAGCGTAGCCGGTGATGTTGAGGTAGTAGCCTGGGATTTCGCGCTTTTCAACGACTGCGCCCGTGCGCCAGCCTTTGCCGTCTATGACTTGTTCGTTGGCCAGCACAGTTTGGTCAACCGGGTCCCAGTTGACGACTTGGGTTTTTCGGTAGGCGATGCCTTTGTCGAGCATCTGCAAAAACAGCCATTGGTTCCACTTGTAGTACGTGGGGTCGCAGGTGGCCACTTCGCGTGACCAGTCGATGGCCAAGCCCATCGCCTGCATTTGCTTCTTCATGTAGGCGATGTTGTCGTAGGTCCATTGCGCAGGGGGCACGCCGTTTTTGAGGGCGGCGTTCTCTGCGGGCAGGCCAAAAGCGTCCCAGCCCATGGGCATCAAGACGTTGTAGCCCTGCATGCGCAATTGGCGTGTCAGCATGTCATTGATGGTGTAGTTGCGCACGTGTCCCATGTGCAGCTTGCCGCTGGGGTAGGGCAACATCGAGCAGGCGTAATACTTGGGCTTGCTCTGGTCTTCGGTGACGCGATAGGCGTCGGTGGCTTGCCAGCGAGCTTGAGAAGCTTGTTCGATGGCTTTGGGGTCAAATTGGTGCCAATAAAGCAAAAGAGCCGAATGGCGGCTCTGTGAAAAATGGGCAATGGCCAAAACCATCGCCCTCGGGTTATAGCGAGGTGAGTCCGAGCACGTCGTCCATGGTGTAGAGGCCTGGTCCTTGGCTGGCGAGGTAGTGGACCGCACGCATGCTGCCAGAGGCGTAGGTTGAGCGGCTGCTGGACTTGTGGGTGATCTCGATGCGCTCGCCCGTGCCAGCAAACAAAACGGTGTGGTCGCCCACAATGTCACCGCCACGGATGGTGGCAAA
>CBFIFT010000167.1:0-2848 GCA_965661935.1 Burkholderiaceae bacterium
TGCTCTGAAGCAGCGTTTAGAGCATGCCCGTCAGCGCGTGGACGCCTTGATGGGTCAGTTGCCCGACCCCGAGGAGCCCAAGTCATGAGCCGTGTCGAAGTGCAAATCATGGGGCAAGGCTATGTCTTGGCCAGCCCCGATGGAGAAGAGCAAGCGTTGATCGAGGCCGCCCAAAGGGTCAACGATGCCATGTGCAGCATTCGGGACGCGGGCAAGATCAAGGCCCGTGACCGCATTGCCGTTCTGGCGAGCCTGAACTTGGCGTTTGAGCTGAGCCAAGGCGCAGCCCAAGCCTCGCCTAGCCCCAGCGCAACCAGCCAAGAGTCTGCAAGCCAACTCGATGACACAACCGCCGAGGCCGCACTCCGCGGCCTGATATCGCAATTGGACCAAGCCTTGCGCTCAGACGGGCAATTGTTGTGACGGCTCGCTGAACCTTTGCGGGCGCCTACAATACCTGTGTCTGCGGGGCGCGTTGGGTTCTATATTTCCTTGAACCAATGCTCATTGAGCTCGGGCTTGGTAAATCGTTGGGTGGGTGTGATCGTCTCGCGTCAGACGAACCCGAAGCCCTTCTGCCCTCGCCCACCTGAACCCCCGGTTCAGGAATGCGACCCAGCGGCTTTCGCAGACACCCTCCACATTCCCTTGCACTGGCGCGTTCCATGATTGAACCCACACTGATTCTTGAATTGCTTTTATTGGGCTCGGTGACTGGATTTTTGGCGGGCTTGCTGGGCATTGGTGGCGGCATGATCATGGTCCCCTTCATCACCTTCATTCTGAGCTCACGGGGTGTCAGTGACAGCCTGGCCATCAAAATGGCGATCGCGACATCGATGGCGACGATCATCTTCACAAGCCTTTCGAGTGTGCGAGCGCACCACCAGCGCGGCGCCGTGCAATGGCCTCTTGTCACGCGGCTGGCCCCTGGCATTGTCTTGGGATCTTTTGTGGCCAGCTTGGGCGTGTTCAGCTACGTCAAGGGGCAAAACTTGGCCATGTTTTTCGCGTTTTTTGTGGGCTTTTCGGCCTTTCAAATGTTGCGTAATGCCAAGCCCAAGCCTTCGCGGGTGCTCCCTGGCCCTGCGGGCCAGTTCAGTGCCGGTGGTTTGATTGGCTTTCTGTCTGGGCTGGTGGGCGCAGGTGGCGCCTTTATCAGCGTGCCGTTCATGTTGTGGTGCAACGTGGCCATGCACCATGCAATTGGGACGGCTGCGGCCCTGGGCTTCCCGATTGCTGTGGCCAACGTCTCTGGCTACATCATCAGTGGCTGGAACGAGCAAAATTTGCCTGACGGTGCATTTGGCTACATTTTTGTGCCCGCATTGGTCGTCATCGCCACGGCCAGCGTCTTGGTCGCACCGCTGGGGGTGCGGGCCGCACATGCATTGCCCGTGGGCAAACTCAAACGGCTGTTCTCGCTTTTGCTCTTCGGCTTGGCCGCTTACATGCTCAGCAAAGCCTTTTGAGGCCTAGATCAGGCTGACGTGTTGGCATGAATTGACCGCTCGATACCGGTTGCCTGACCTTGCGATTGGCCTGAGCCACTTGGGCTTCAACAAGCCCTGCCGTGGCGCGCTGGTCTGTGAGTCGAGCGATGCTGCTTCGCGCTCGCCGACTTAGAAATCGAGCCAATTGCCCCGAATCAAGCTTGATGCAGGCACCGCTTTGACAAAACGACCCCATCCGGATCGGCGTAGAGCCAAGCCCCTGGGGCCACACGAGCACCCCCAACGTGGATCACCGTTCCCCGGAGCCCCTGCCCCTGACGCTGTGTCGGCATGGGTACATGACCCAGTGCCAAAATACCAACTTCAGCCTCAGCCAACTCGGCCAAATCGCGCACGCAGCCCTGAATGACCAAGCCTGCCCATTGGTTGTGCGCCGCTGCTGCCGCCAAATTGCCACCCAACACGGCCTTGCGCATCGAAGAGCCCGCATCCACCACCAGCACGCGCCCTTCACCTGGCCCCTCTACGGCCTCTTTGAGCGCGGTGTTGTCTTCATAGCACTGCACCGTCTCAACCGGTCCACAAAAGCGCGCGTGCTTGCCATAGCTGCGCCATGCGTGCACCAAAACCTCAAAGTCGCCAGACACATCGGCTCGGTATTCGTCGCACAAATCACAAGTTGAAAACAACATACTCACTCCCCTTGGTGTCAAAACCCATCCGCGAATGTAACCCAAGACGCGGGCGCTTGGCGCGGCTGGGGCAGTGTGTCCAAACCTATCGTCTTGATTAATTAGAAAGGTTTATTCAACTGAAAAAAAGCTCGGGATAAACCCTTTGTGGCATCGATTTGGGCTGATATCGCGTTAGCATCTACCCAACCCTCTTCGCAGGGTGGTCGATGCAACCCTCCAGAGGTGCGACATCACATTCACGACAAATACAAAAGGAATCAATTGCAATGGCAACCGAAACCAAGCGCAAACCCAACGCCGCATTCATGAAGCCCATGAACATCAGCCCCGAATTGGCTGCTGTCATCGGAGCCACCCCTGTTCCACGTACCGAAGTCACCAAAAAGATTTGGGAATACATCAAAAAGAACAACCTGCAAGATGCGGCTAACAAGCGCAACATCAACGCCGACGCCAAGTTGCGCGTGATTTTCGGCAAAGACCAAGTCACCATGTTTGAAATGACCAAACTGGTCAGCGCCCATTTGTCTTGAGCGCTCTAAAGGGCCTTATTGGGGCACAAAAAAGAACCGGCTGATGCCGGTTTTTTTGCGTCTGTTGCTGGGCCACTGGGACTGCGTACCGGCCATCTGGCTTGCCCGACTAATATTCTGCTGTGCCACGCGGATTTCTTGTAGCATTTGCTTGGGGGTGATGACT
>CBFIFT010000168.1:0-2838 GCA_965661935.1 Burkholderiaceae bacterium
CAATTGCCAGCCAGCGAGTGTCCACAAAAGCAACCCAGTGGTACGCGCATGGGGGTGACCCCACAGGCGCCAACCAGCAAAGCCGAGAACCCCAAAGACGACCCATGCAAAAGTTCTGTGGGTGTAATGGATTGCTGTCAGCGCCTCAAACACAATGGGCTGCCCCTTGCCGTCCATACCCAGGGGCCGCCACAATTCAAAGCCGCTGGCGAAATCCATAGGCGGCCACCATTGACCTTGGCACATCGGAAAGTCTTGGCACGCCAAGACGGCGTAGTTTGTGCTCACCCATCCGCCGAGCGCCATTTGGACGTACAGCAAAGCGAACACCAGCCAAGCTAGGCGCTTGTATGGCGCAGGCTCATAGCTTGCCCGCCAGGTTGCAGTCAACTGAACCCTGTGCCATTGCAGCAGTGCCAGTAGCGTCATGCCTCCCAACAAGTGGGCTGTGACAATGACAGGCTGAAGTTTCATCGTGACCGTCCAAGCACCGAAGGCACCCTGCAAACAGACCCAAAACAAAGTGAACATCGGTAGAAATAGCCCTGGTTTCAGATGCTTTCTCCACCTCCAGGAAAGCGCCACTTGCACCACAATCAACGCACCGACCACCATGGCAGCGTACCTGTGAACCATCTCAATCCAGGCCTTGGTGTGGGTGACCGGGCCAGTGGGCAACTGGGCTTGCGCTTGGGTGATCGGTTCTGCTGCGGCCCAAGGTGAAACCGTGCCGTAGCAACCAGGCCAATCTGGGCACCCCAAGCCTGAGTCGCTCAGCCGTGTGAAGGCACCGAACACCACCAAATCAAAGGTTAAAAACAGAGTAAGCCCGACAAGCAAAGCCATGAAAACGACTGGCGAGCGCCCGCGGTGTCGCCAATACAGCCACCCCAAAGGCCCCATGGCAAGCAACAAGGCCAGTGCAAGCAGCTCTAGCAAAGGTGCCCATTCGACCAAAGCAACGTCTGTCATGAGTCGCGGCCTTCGGTGTCCCAAAACTGCGATGCCTTGAGCAACTTGCGCAAATCCTTGCGCATTTTGTCCGGATCAGCATCCTTGGGGAATCGCATCATCCAATTGCCCAATGGGTCAACCACGTAGATGTGATCACTGAGGTCGCCGCCCTGCTCTGGCCGCAGCCATTGCGCTAACTTGTCCGCATTCACTCGCCAAGCAATGCCTTGCTCAAGTGCCGGCTTAAGCTCTTGGCGCACATCCAGTTCATCGGTGATGAGCCAAACCCAATCCATACGCATGCGCTCAGGCCCCATAGATTCGCGGAGTTGCCGCTGCAAATAGAGGCGCCACTCACAGTTAGCATCGCACGCCGCAGGTCCAACGCTGAGCAAGAGCCACTGCTTGCGCAATTCATTCATCGAGTGCGCCTGTCCATGCAAATCCGTGGCTTGGATATCTGGAATGTCTGGCTGTTCAGGAATCAGGGTGCCGTAACTGCTGGTAATTTCTGGCCGAATGACATAGTAGGTTAAGTACGATGCAATCACCGGAGCGGCGCAAACCAGCAATATAAACAGCAACTTGATGCGACCCGCTAAAACACCCGGGGGTTCAGACTTGAGCCCTGCAACCTCGTGCGTCGTCATCAAAAGTGGATCTTCAGCCATGGTTGATTCCTTGTTTGCGAAGCCTTCGTGGCCGCCATATTTGATACCAAATGTAAAGCAACGCAGCCAACGCACTCAATGCGAACCACTGCACGGCGTAGCCGTAATGGGTGTTAACTTTGGCTTCGATGGGGTCCCAGTTGCGCAGCAACCCATCTGATAAGTCACCAAGTTGCTTCACGCTCATTGCACCGATGTCTTCACCCAAGGTTTGTGCATAAGCAGACCAGTTGAGGTTTTGCACCACCTCGCCCTCCCCTTGATCTTCACCCAATGTGAAATACTGAGATGGCGGCAGGGACAAAACGCCCTGTACATTGACGTAACCTGTATCGGTTCGGTACGGAGCAATGGCCAAGCGATCTGAGCGATGCCGGGGTATCCAACCACGCTGAACAACCACGAGGCGACCGCTCTCAAGACGCAGAGGTGTCACCACCACAAAGCCCACTGCCCCAGCCATCGTCCGGTTGTCCAAGTAGCGGGTGTATTCAGTGACCCAGCGGCCAGATAAGGCAACTGGACGGTGTTCAAACGCAGGCCCTGGCGTTCCCATTTGCCAATCATGCGCGCCTAGTGGCGCCCCTTGTGATTGGCGCTCTACCGCCGCTTGAATCGCGCGCTTTTCTGCAGCGCGATCGAGCTGCCAAAAGCCTAAGCGCGCGGTCACGACACAGGTCAAAATCGCAGCGACCAACACCAACCATTGGCGTCGCTTCATGACTCAGTCCTTGCGCAGCTCCATGCAGCCTGGCCCACCATGTCGGTGGATAATAGCGTCATGAAAATATTCGTCACATTGGCTTTTGTGCTCATCTTGATCAGTCTCGCGGCTGCCCTGTTTTTTATGATGCGTGGCAAGCCCCGCGAAGGCATGAGCGATGAACAGGTCCGCGCTAAGCGCATGGCCCAAGCGCTGACGATGCGCATTGGCGTATCGGTGTTGCTTTTTCTCATCGTTTTGGTCTCTTACTCTCTGGGTTGGATTCACCCCACAGGCTTTGCGGCGGGGCAGTAGCGAGCCCTGTCGGCAGCCAGTCCTGAATGACTGACAAGGGGCTGCCAAACAAATCTGGCGCCCTCGGGCGCCAGATTTGATGAACTGAGGTGGGGATTACAGCCAGTACACCAAGATGTACAAGCCCAGCCAGACCACATCAACAAAGTGCCAATACCAGGCCGCGCCCTCGAATCCAAAGTGGCGTTCGGCAGT
>CBFIFT010000169.1:0-2802 GCA_965661935.1 Burkholderiaceae bacterium
GTGATGAACAACAGCATCAACATACCCACAAACACGTGCAAGCCATGGAAGCCCGTCAACATGTAAAACGTTGAACCGTAAGGGCCAGAAGCGAGCGTCAAATTCAACTCGGTCCAAGCGTGGAAATACTCGTAGCCTTGGACACAGAGGAAAACGACACCCAGAGCGACTGTCATCCACATGAAAGCGATTGTTTTAGCTCGCTGGCCGGCCTGTATTGCATGGTGAGCGATCGTCAATGTCACGCCAGACGAGAGCAACAATGCGGTGTTGATGGTAGGCAACCAAAAAGGCCCCATCGGTTGGAATGGCTCGACGATGTCAGCGGGTGAACCTGTCGCACCAGCAGCGAGTGTCGGCCAAATACCTTGGAAGTTGGGCCACAAGACATCATGAATGGGGTCAGCGAGCTGGGGAAGTGAGTGAGCCCGCATCCACCACAAAGCGCTGAAAAAAGCCCCAAAGAACATCACCTCAGAAAAGATGAACCAGCTCATGCTCCAGCGATAAGACACGTCGATTCTGTCGCTGTACAAGCCAGCCTCTGACTCTCGAATGGACTCGGCAAACCAACGCCACAAGATGACCAACCACCACACCAGACCCAGCGCCAGCGAATACTTGCCCCAGTCGTGGCCATTGATCCACTGGCCTGCGCCCAAAATAACAAAAAACAAGCCAATCGCTGCCATGACCGGATGGCTAGAGGGCCCCGGAACAAAGTAATAAGGCGTTTGGCCGTGTGATGCTGCCGACATGTTGACTCCTATGGTCGCTTTCGCTTTAAACAAACATTTTGTGAGAAGTGTATTGCGCAAACATTACGACGCCGCAAGCACCCACTTCACCACCAACACTAACACTAGGACGAACAAGAGTCCGCCCAAAGCCCCAACGATCACGATCTGAAGTGGCGTGAGGCTACCAATATCATCTTCAAAGTCCGACTTTCGCCGAACGCCCAAAAACGCCCAAAGCACGGCGGTCACAGTCGCCCACCACGTTCGGTGATTGACCAACGGCGCGCCTTCTTTCATCCCCTCGGACCTACCACTGGGACGACCTCAAGCGCCGCCTGCGGCGCAGCAGGAACCTTGCTACCGACTTCGAAGAAGGTGTAAGACAAGGTAATCGTGGTGACATTTTTGGGCAACTTGGGGTCGACCACAAAGGTCACTGGCCATTGCTTTTTTTCACCAGCTTGCAGGGCATACTCGTTGAAACAAAAGCACTCGACCTTGTGAAAGTACTGCGCCGTCACTTTAGGGGCATAACTTGGAATAGCCTGAGCAGACATGGCACGTGGCTGCGAGTTCTCAAACTCGTACATCACTGTAGCCATCTCTCCTGGATGAACCGTCAAAGTAGACTGAGCCGGCTTGAAGTGCCAAACGCCACGCGAGTTCGCGTCGAACTCGACGGTGATTTCGCGACTCAAGTCGATTTGCGAATTTTCTGGGTTGTAGCTGGCAGCGCCAGAGCTCTCTTGCTCTGCCGCAGCCAAAACATTGATGCCAGTGATTTCGCAAATGGCGTTGTAGATAGGCACCAGCGCATAGCCAAAACCAAACATGCTCAGCGTGATGACGCCAAGCTTGATCATCATGGTTCTGTTGTGTTTTTGGTTTGCCATCCGCTCAGCCCCCAAGCAAGACCACTTTGGCTACAAAACCCAACCCGAACACCAATGCACAGGACAGCACGATCAGTGCTGTTCGCACATTGGCTTTGCGTTGTTCAGGGTTACTGCTCATGAGAATCAGCTGACCACGCGAGTTGCGGTCTCATCGAGTTTGGGTGGGTTCTCAAAGGTATGGAAAGGTGCAGGCGAAGGCACTTCCCACTCCAAGCCTTGTGCTGAGTCCCACGGGCGCTGAGGCGCTTTTTCACCTTGGCCGCGCATCATCGGGATGACGATGAACAAGAAGAAGTACACCTGCATCAGGCCAAATCCAAACGCACCGATCGAAGACAACATGTTGAAGTCAGCGAACTGCGCAGGGTAGTCTGCGTAGCGACGTGGCATACCTGCCAAGCCCAAAAAGTGCTGTGGGAAGAAGGTCACGTTGAAAAAGATCAAAGATGCCCAAAAGTGGAACTTACCCTTGGCTTCGCTGTACATCACACCAGTCCACTTGGGCGCCCAGAAGTAGAAACCACCGAACAAAGCAAACAATGACCCTGCCACCATCGTGTAGTGGAAGTGTGCCACCACGTAGTAGGTGTCATGCAGCGCTTGATCAAGCGGCGCCATAGACAACACCAAACCGGTGAAGCCACCCATGGTGAAGACGAAGATGAAACCGATGGCCCACAACATGGGTGTCTCAAAGGTCATCGACCCTTTCCACATGGTAGCCACCCAGTTGAAGATCTTCACGCCTGTGGGCACGGCAATCAACATGGTCGCATACATGAAGAACAGCTGGCCGGTGACGGGCATACCCGTGGTGTACATGTGGTGCGCCCACACGATGAAAGAGAGAATTGCAATTGAGCCCGTGGCATAAACCATTGACGCGTAGCCAAACAAGGTTTTTCTGGAGAACGCAGGGATGATCTCACTCACAATTCCGAACGCTGGAAGAATCATGATGTACACCTCTGGGTGACCAAAGAACCAGAAAATATGCTGGTACATCACGGGGTCGCCGCCGCCTGCTGGGTTGAAGAATGACGTACCGAAGTGGCGATCAGTCAGTGTCATGGTGATGGCACCTGCCAACACAGGAATCACAGCAATCAACAAATAAGCGGTAATCAACCAAGTCCAAGCGAACATGGGCATTTTCATCAGCGTCA
>CBFIFT010000170.1:0-2800 GCA_965661935.1 Burkholderiaceae bacterium
CCCGGCGTTTACCATTGTCGATTCGGACACGCCAGCGCGGCTGATGCCCGCAGAACGGCTGGATCCGAGTGCCATCAGCCCGCTTCAGGAGCTGGCGGCGCGAGGCGTTGCGGAGACTTCGGAGCGGTTGGATTTAAAAGAGCCCGGACGAGCAGCGCCGGCTGTGCAAGCCAGTGCCGAGGGTGATTTTTGGTTCAGTGTGGTGTCAGACTTACTCGAGCGGGGAACCATCTCTGCTTTGGTGCGTGAGCTGGCGCTGCAGTCCCAACTGGTCGCGCGCGACGATCAAGTTCAACCGCCGCACTGGTTGCTGCGTGTCGAGCAGGCATCTCTCAATCAGCCTGGGGCGAGAGATCGCTTGCTGAGTGCGTTGGCCGATGCGGGTCACCACATTGCCATCAGCGTCGAAGTGGGGCGCGTCACCGATGCGCCTGGACGACGCATTCAAGAAGAGCAGAGCCGACGGCTTGAGCATGCGGCGCGCAGTTTAAGAAGCGACCCCGAACTGGCGCTGGCCTTCGATTCGTTTGGGGGCAAAATACTGACGTCGACTTTGATTCCCAAATGATGATGTTGATTGCTTCGACTTATTCGTTTTCATTTACCTCAACCTGAATAGGAAATTTTTGATGTTCAACAAAGGTCAACTTGCCGGAATGATGAAGCAGGCGCAGGCCATGCAAGACAACTTGAAAAAGGCGCAGGAAGAGCTGGCCGTGATGGAGGTCACCGGAGAGTCCGGAGCCGGAATGGTCAAAGTCACCATGACGTGCAAGCACCAGGTCAAGAGGGTTGAGATAGACCCCTCTTTGGTGGGGGAAGACAAAGACATGCTCGAAGACTTGGTGGCTGCCGCATTCAATGACGGCGTGCGCAAAGTTGAGACCACCAGCGAAGCTAAATTGGGCAAAATCACCGCTGGTATGCCAGGATTACCCGGCGGAATGAAGTTGCCTTTCTGAACATGGCAACCAATCAAGCGCTCCACAAATTGGTGGAGGCTCTGGGCGTCTTACCTGGTGTCGGGGGTAAATCGGCCTCGCGCATGGCGTATCAACTGCTCGCACGTGACCGTGCAGGCGCTTTGCGTTTGGCCCAGGCGCTCTCCCATGCAGTGGAGTGCGTACAACATTGCGAGTTGTGCAACACCCTCAGTGAAGGCAAGATTTGTTCGGTGTGTTCAGATCCACACCGAGACGCCTCTCGGTTGTGCGTGGTGGAGACCCCTGCTGATCAAGATGCGTTGGAGCGCACCAAAGCTTTCGATGGCTATTATTTTGTGTTGATGGGGCGCCTCAGCCCTTTGGATGGCGTGGGCGCCAAAGACATCGGTCTGGAGCGATTGTTCGATCGGGTGTTTCAGCACAGCGATAGCGCTCAGCCTGCACGCACGCGGAGTGTGACAGAGTTGATATTGGCGACCAATTTCACGGCCGAAGGAGAGGCAACCGCCCACGTGATCGCACAGGCTCTCAAGGGCAGTGGTGTCAAGGTTACCCGCTTGGCCAAAGGGGTGCCCGCTGGCAGCGAGTTGGAGTACGTGGACCTGAGCACATTGGCACATGCGATGGTCGATCGAAAGCGCCAAGCCCAGGGCTGATCAGGGCAATCGAAGCCGTTGACCGATGCGAATGATGCTGCGGCTGTCGAGGTTGTTGGTGCGCATCAGCGCTCGCAAAGACACCCCGTACCGTTTGGCGATGCCGCTGAGTGTGTCACCGCGGCGAACCCGAATGCTTTTGCCGCTGCTCTGACTGTTGCTTTTCACGGGTAACCAGGCAATCAGGCGGTTGCTGCTGCTCAGGCGCGTATTCACCGACAACTTGTTCAATTTGGCCAAAGACTTGGCGCTGATGCGGTAGCGCTTGGCCACCTGAGCGACGGTTTCCCCAGCCTTGAATTGCAGGGTGGTGCGCTTGTACCTGACTTCTCTGCGCAAGCTGATTTGCGCGGTATCCGCAAGCTTCGCCGATGCGTCTTTGTCTAAGGACTTGGTGCGCTTGACCAACAGCACAGAGCCAGCCGTCACTCTTCTTTGTTTTGGTATGTCGTTGACCGCGCGAAGCTCTGACTCTGGCATCCCCAACATCTTTGCCAGCTGTCGAGTGCTAGCCGTCTTAGGAACCCGCCAAGCTGTCCAAGTAGCCAGCTGCCCTTGGTGGGCCTCTAGATTGGCTTCAAACAGTGCTGCATTTTCCCAAGGCAACAGAATGCGAGGAAGACCGGCAGCCAAGATAACTGGCCGCTGCAGCGACGGGTTCAGTGATTTGAACTCGGCCTCAGAGATATTGGCAAGTTCGGCTGCGAGTTTGACGTCGATGTCTCGCGTGATTTCAACGACATCAAAGAACGGGTGGTCAGGGACTGCAGGCAGGTCAATGCCATAGCGCTGGGGGTCAAGCACGATCGCTTTGAAGGCCATCAGCTGTGGCACGTAGCTGCGGGTTTCCCGAGGCATGCGCAGGTCGGTGTATCTGGTGCCTTTGTTTCTGGCCTTGTTGCGTCGAATCGCTTTTTTTACATTCCCCTGGCCCCAGTTGTAAGCAGCCAGTGCGAGGTGCCAATCGCCAAACATGTCATACAACGACTGCAAGTAGTCAAGCGCGGCTTCGGTGGACTCAAGAACGTCTCGGCGTTCATCGCGAAATACGTTTTGCTTCAGGTCAAAGTGACGACCGGTGGCCGGCATGAACTGCCACATACCAGCGGCCTTTGCCCGGCTACTGGCCTCTGGGTTGAACGCGCTCTCAATGAAAGGCAAAAGTGCCAATTCCATGGGCATATTGCGTTCATCGATGGC
>CBFIFT010000171.1:0-2624 GCA_965661935.1 Burkholderiaceae bacterium
TGGTTGCCCGGTCCGGCCTGCAGCTGGCGGGGCCTTGCAATCAATGTATGGCTGCGTACATGATCTTTTCTTGCGTCGCCTCAGTGGCGGAGTACTCCACCACGACTTTGCCTTGCTTGGCCACAAGGATGCGATCGGATAGCGACATCACTTCTGGCAAATAAGACGAAATAACCACGACTGCCTTGCCCGCATCGGCAAGCCGGTTGATCTCTGCATGGATCTCAGCAATCGCTCCCACATCGACGCCCCGCGTGGGTTCGTCAAAGATGATCAGGTCTGGGTCTTGAACCAATGACTTGGCAATCACGACTTTTTGTTGGTTTCCGCCCGATAGCTCGATCACCTTGACATCATTGCTGATGGCTTTGATATTCAGCAGCTTTTTCCAACGCTCGCCAAGGCTCTCAGCCTGACCGCGAGACACCCATGCCCAAGCCTTGCCCAACTTACCCATGAGTCCCATGTATATGTTTTGCGAAATCGACATGGTCTCAAAAAAGCCTTCGACTTTGCGGTCTTCAGACACGTACGCGATGCCATCTGCCACAGCGGGCCGTGGCACGCGATAGCGAACAGGTTGCCCCTTGAAGTAGATTTCACCGCCATGGAAAAAGTCGCGCTTAATCAAACCCGCAACAACTTTAAAGGTCTCGGTTCGGCCCGCACCAACCAAGCCAAAAACGCCAGTAACCTGTCCGGCGAACACAGACAGCGAATTGTTCAAAACCATGTTCGCCATTCTGAGGTTGCGCACGGACAAGACGTTCTCGCCAGCAGGACGCACAAATGTCTTGCGTTGGCCATAAATCGTTTGCGATAAATCTCTACCGACCATCGCTTGAACGATTTTTGGGCGATCCAAATTTACCTTGTCGTCGGTGAGAACGTGGCGCCCGTCCCGCAGCACAGTGATCCGATCAGCAAGGAGCAGCGCCTCTTCGAGGGCGTGTGAGATGAACACAATGGACACCCCACGCGCCTTGAGTTGAACCACGAGATCAAAGAAATACTTTTTCTCTTCGGGCGTCAAGGTGGCAGTGGGCTCGTCAAAAATGATGACCTTGGCTTGGTGAAGCACGGCTCTGGCGATCTCAACCATTTGCTTCTTGGCAGCACCCAGCTGAGCGACCGTGGCGGTCGGGTCCACGTCAAAGTTCAGAGACTGCAAAAATTGCTGGGCTGAGATGTAGATACCGCGCAGCCGGTTAAAAAACTTTTCTTCGCCAAGGTATAGGTTCTGCGCAACCGTCATGGTGGGAACCAAACTGGTCTCTTGAAAAACCATGGCAATTCCAAGCTCTCGTGACTCGAGCGGGTTTTGTGGGTTAACCGCTTGGCCGTCGACCCACATTTCGCCAGCCGAGAGCTGCACAACGCCAGCCATGACCTTGGTCAACGTCGACTTTCCTGCCCCGTTTTCGCCTAGAAGCGCGTGAATTTCGCCGCGTCGCAACTCAAAATCTACCTCTTCAATCGCCGGGACACCAGAGTATTTCTTGGTCGCTTTTCGCAAAGCCAGCGCAACGGTATTCAATGGATCACTCATTGCTCACTCCTTGTGAGAGGTCGACTTTCAAGAGTCGGTTGCGACCCTTGGCTACCATCCAGAGATTGGTACCACTCTCTTGTACCGACGTGATCCCGTGGTTCTCTCCGTCTACCAAACTGTGCAGAGACCGCAAAATGTTGCCCTGCGCATCGAGTTCGATCACCAGTCCGTACGACCTAGGGGGCGCCCAGGGTTTTAGTACCCCCATCTGCTTGACCCCGGCGCCTTGCAGCGGCTCTAAAAAATCATGGCCACTGCTCAGCGCTGGTGCAATCCAATAGTTCATTGGGATTTCTTGCATCATGCGTTTGCGATAAGCGGGCTCTCGAAGCACAAACTCGATCAATTGGGTGCGCACTGCAAAGCAAGAAAGCCAGTAACCACCACTTGAGGATCGACTCAGCCGCGACGGATAGGCGGGTAGCTCTGTTGTGAAGGGGTGCCCATTGGCGCCAATGAGTTGCCGCACGCGATGTCCCCAACTGGTGCTAACCACGGCATCGCCTTGTTGTGTACAAACGCCAAACGCATAAGGCAAACCCGCTGCAACTTTGTGCGCCTCGCCAGTCGCAGAATCTAATCGGACGACCATGCCGCTTGCCCCCAGAGACATCAGGTCTACCTTCCAGTCTGCAGTCGATTGGCGACTCCCGCCGTTGGTAAACCACAGCACAGAACCGCCTTCGCAGTGAATCGCATTGATGGCCCCGCAGCCCCACTCTTCGGGTGGCGCCCACCGCTTTGACAGCGTCCACTCGCCGCCATCTGATTGCAAAAATTGCAGCTCTTTTCCATCGACCGCGATCACCCATGCGCCGGGATTGGGCGAGGCAATGGCCGTGATCAACGCACCTGCTTGATAGACAGGTCTGGGTTGATCAGCTTCAATCAAGTAAACCGTTGATCCAGCCGTGACAGCGATGTCGTTGCCTTGGATGCAAAGGTCGTCTAACCCATCTAGCTCGCAAACCACGTCTGCCTCGTCAATGGCGCGATTGGGCTTTAACTTGCCGTCCATCACAGGCACCGCAACAGATGCCTCTTCTCGACCCGTGAACGTGTTCCACCACTT
>CBFIFT010000172.1:0-2501 GCA_965661935.1 Burkholderiaceae bacterium
TGAGCCCGAAAAACACGCTTGGCGTCGGGCTTGGGCAACAGGACCGCTTCGATGAACTCTCCGGCGGCCATGACATTCTGCTTTTGTCCGGTGTAGAACTGGTCCAGCGCGACGGTGCGCTGCACGTCCCCCCGGCGCAAGATCAACTCGGCCCCAAGCGCCATCAGGCAAGGCATGGAGTCACCAATGGGCGAGCCGTTGGCGATGTTTCCGGCCAGGGTGGCTGTGCTGCGAATGGGGGGCGACCCAAATCGACGCAACACTTCGGCAAAGTCTGGGTACCCCTCTTGCACCAGTGCCTCAACCTCCGTGAGCGAAACCGCTGCACCAATGCGCCAATGCGTGCTGCTGTGGCCCACTTCGCGCAGCTCTTTGACATTGCCCAGATACATGATGTGATCTGGTCGGAAAAAGTCTTTGTTCACTTGCAAGCCGACTTCGGTGCTGCCTGCCAACAACGTGGTTGAGGGGTTCTTGACCAAGTAGTCAGCCACCTCAGACAACGTAGAGGGCGAGACAAATTCATTGCCTTTTCGGGTGCGCACGACGGGCTGCACGATGATGTCTCCGTCGAGGCTCAATGTGGGCTTGCTGGGGCGCTGGATTTGCTTGAGCAGCGCCACGTCATCGGCGTCTGATAGCTTCAAACCCTGCGGCTTTTGACAGGCCCGCTGGGCCGCGTCAATGATCGGCTTGTAGCCTGTACAGCGGCAAAGATTGCCACTCAAAGAATCGGTGATTTGTTGGCGGTTAGGCTGCGGCACAACCTGCACCAGGTTGACCAAACTCATCACGATGCCTGGGGTGCAAAACCCGCACTGAGAACCTTGGTACGCCACCATTTCTTGCTGGATGGGGTGCAATGCGCCATCTTTTTGCTTCAGGCTTTCAACGGTCTTCAGGGACTTGCCATCCAGCGAGGGCAGCAGCTGAATACAACTGTTGATCGGCACATAGTCAACGGCGGTGCCCTCGGCGTTGAGCTCGCCGACCATCACCACACACGCGCCGCAGTCGCCTTCAGCGCACCCCTCTTTGGTGCCGGTGCGCCGAAGCTGCTCGCGCAAATAGTCCAGAACGGTGGTGGTGCGGCGCTCGCCTTGCGCCTCGACGATTTGACCGTCGAGAACAAAGCGCACGGTGTTGGTAGCTTGGGTCATAGATGCACAGTGCTGAGAGATGAAAAACGTGCGAAAGCTCACGTCGAGCGCCGCCAAAAATGAACCACCGATTCTAATGGCACTCACCACTCAGCGGGGCAAAAAAGTGACGTGCACACCAGCCGCCACCATTGGCCATTGGCGTCCCAATCGCGAGAACGGAGCCGACGGTGCCACACCTGACACAAAGTGACACCAGAAAAAGCTAGACTTCGGGCATGGACAGCAGCCTCACTCAGACGCTCGACCCTCTCTCTCGGCTTCATCGCTTGGTCGGGTTGGCGGGGTGGGCCCTGCTTTGCATCGCATTGGCATCATGTGCGGTGCCGAGCCCTGAAGCCAACGGCGACGACGACAATGTCGCGAGGGTGTTGCCAGAGGGGCGCGAGCCCGCCCCCCCTTCTCAGGCTGAGACACCCCGCGATTACCGGCGCGATGGTGCAGAGCACATTTACAGGGTCTATCAAGACCAGATTTTTAAAGGCGCGATGCCGCCGCTGCTAGAGGGCATTGGCGTCACCCGCATTTTCATCAATGCCAACGGCTTGGTGACCCGCCTTGAGTGGTTGCGAAAACCCAGCGATAAGCCCCATGTGGTGCGCGCCATTGAGCGCATGATCCGAGGCGCTCAGCCCTTTCCCTCGCCTCAGGTCTTAGGCCAGGTGGCATACATCGACACCTGGCTATGGCACAAAAATGGCCTGTTTCAACTGGACACCCTGACAGAGGGGCAGTTGGACCGAAAACCCTTCGAAGACTGAGAGAACTAAGGCCTGGTCCCTAGGCCGCATCACTGTTGAGCAGCGCCGCCGCTCAACTGCCGCGGTACGTCGAGTAGCTCCAGGGGCTCACCAACAAGGGCACGTGGTAGTGGGCGGTGGGGTCGGCGACACCGAAGTCCAACGACACTTCATTGAGGAAATTGGGCTCGGGTAGCACCACGCCGCGCTCACCAAAATACCCCGCAACCCCAAAAACCAGTCGGTAAGTACCCACTTGGAGCTCGGCGTGATCGATCAACAACCCATTGGGGTTGCGACCATCGCCGTTCAACACGAACTCTTGCAACAGTTGCGCTTGCTGCTCTTTGGTTGCATACAAGCGAACCCGCATGCCCGCAGCAGGTGTGCCATGCATGGTGTCCAAAACGTGTGTACTCAAGCCCATGTTTATTTCCCCTTCAGGTTGACGAGTCAAAGGGCTTTGTGAATATTCACTTCACCCGCACGCGACCAGATTGTATACAATATTGTCACAGACCAGGAGTCACTCGCATGAATCCCACGCCCACTGCAGCCATCGTTGAATCGCTCAAGAAAGCGATTGTCGACCACCGCCTAG
>CBFIFT010000173.1:0-2494 GCA_965661935.1 Burkholderiaceae bacterium
CCCGGCATCAAAGTCAAGTCACCCGCCGGGTTGGCAACGTACCACTCTTGAACCTTGCGCAGGATTCCTTGAATGAAGCGGTCAGCAACAGCGCCCGCTTGCAAGTGAAGCTTCAAACGGTGAGGGCACAAATAGTTGGCGCGGCCTTTCAATAAGGCAACCCGCACAGGCACCTGAAGCATCTCCAACAGCCGAGGCAAGTCGCGTCCGAAAAGTTGGTCTTGCAAAGCCTTGGTTGCGGTTGACACCATCACCCGCTGGCCGCTGAGCAAAGCGGGCACCAAGTAGGCAAAAGTTTTGCCTGTGCCGGTCCCGGCCTCGACAACCAGCGCCCCGCCACCTTCAATCGTCTGCACCACCGCGTCCGCCATGTCCAGCTGACCTCGACGAATTCTGAATGTTGAGGTGTGTTGCGCAATGACCCCGGAGTCGCCCAGCGCCTCTCGGGTGATTTCTTGCAGACTGGGGGGGGCGCTCATGCCTGCAGTTTAGGTCAAACGGGTATCTACGATGCGCGGGCCTTCTAAAAGGTACTCTGAGGTTTGCATCTCTTGTAGGCGTGACACGGTGCGAGGAAACTCATGAGCCAAAGGCCCCTTGAGATACAAAGCTTCTGCCTCGACCGCAGCCGACAAAATCAACCGCACATGGCGGTCGTACAAGACATCAACCAGCCATGTGAAGCGCCGAGCCTCACTGGCATGTCGAACCTCCATCTGCCTGACGCCACTGAGCAATACCGTGTGAAATCGGGAGGCGATCTCCAAGTAATCGTTTTGTGACCTTGCACCGCCGCACAGCGACTTGAAATCAAACCAGACCACCCCGCCTGCGCGGCGCTTGGCGAGCAACGTGCGGCTTTCAATATTCAGCTCAGGGGACTCATCATCACCCTCTGCAAGGCTGTCAAATGCCTGTGCGAGCTTCAGTTCGTTGGCATCACTCAGAGGGTGCAAATAAGCGTCAATCTGCGACAACGATCGCCTGCGGTAGTCCGTCCCTGCGTCAACGTTGATGACCGCCATTTGTTGCTTCAACAATTCTATGGCTGGCAAAATGCGATCGCGATGCAGGCCGTCTGGATACAAGCCATCAGGCTGAAAATTTGATGTCGTTACCATGCCCACACCATGCGCAAACAGGCTGTCTAGCAGGCGGTGCAAAATCATGGCGTCGGTCACATCGGCCACATGGAATTCATCGAAGCAAATCAGCTTGTATTTCTGGGCTATTTGCCGGCCAAGTGCATCCAATGGATCGACAGTGCCTTGCAATTGGCGCAACTCGCGGTGCACCTCTCGCATGAATTCGTGAAAATGCAGCCTGGTTTTTTGGGCCACGGGAACGGCCTGGTAAAAGCAGTCCATCAAGAAACTCTTACCCCGCCCCACGCCGCCGAACATGTAAACGCCACGCGGAAGGGCTGGGCGGCGAATCGCGCGCGTGAAAAAGTTGGATTGTTTTTTCTGATAAACAACCCACTCGTTCGCGCAGCGATCCAACTCTTCAATCGCAGCCAACTGAGCCGAGTCTGACCCGTAGCCGCGCGCCTCCAACTGCAGTTGGTATTTCGATCGAACCGAATTCACGTGAACGGTTGCTCAGAAATTCAAGGTGCGCTTGTCCACCGCCAATGCCGCCTCTTTGGTCGACTCAGACAGAGAGGGGTGAGCGTGGCATATACGGGCAATGTCTTCACTGGCCGCTTTGAATGCCATGGCCACACAAGCTTCACCAATCAACTCACTGGCCATCGGCCCCACGATGTGCACGCCGAGCACTTCGTCGGTGGTCGCATCAGCCAGCATTTTCACCATGCCCGTGGTGTCGCCCAAAGCCCGCGCACGACCATTGGCTAAAAATGGGAATGAGCCAGCCTTGTAGGCACGGCCCTCAGATTTGAGTTGTTCTTCGGTCTTTCCAACCCAAGCAATTTCGGGGCTGGTGTAGATGACCCAAGGAATCAAATTAAAGTCAACATGACCATGTTGGCCAGCGATGCGCTCTGCCACTGCAACGCCTTCTTCCTCAGCTTTGTGTGCCAACATCGGCCCACGCACCACATCCCCCACAGCCCACACGTTGGGCAGATTGGTGCCGCAATCGTCGTTCACCATAATGGCTCCGCGCTCATCCAACTGCAGCCCCACTGCCTCAGCATTCAAACCATGGGTATTGGGTACACGGCCAATCGCGACGATCAGCTTGTCGGCGACAAGGTTTTGCGCCTCACCTTTGGCTGTGGTGTACGTCAACTCGACCTGTGCAGCCTTGCCCTTTTTGACTTTTTTCACGTCATTGACTTGGGCGCCCAATTCAATTTTTAAGCCTTGCTTGTCAAATGCCTTCTTGGCCTCTTTGGCCGCGGTCTGATCTGCTGCGCCCAAGAACGTGGGAAGACCTTCCAAAATGGTGACGTCTGCGCCAAGGCGGCGCCACACAGACCCCATTTCTAAGCCGATCACACCTGCTCCGATCACCGCCAGCTTCTTTG
>CBFIFT010000174.1:0-2477 GCA_965661935.1 Burkholderiaceae bacterium
ACCTTGCGTGCGCCATAAGACTTTTGAACGTGCTCGACGCGCAGGGTGCGTTGCAGGTTGGAATCGGGGGTCATGAGCTCATTGGCCTTTGGGGCTGGCCTTCTTGGGGCTGATGGTGGCAGTGACGCGCTTGGGCTGGCTCACCGATTGGGCGCCGCCGTCGACAGTGAAGAGCCCGGTGGCATCTGTGTATGTGATGCGTGGGCCAGTGGTCTCATCGCGCAGCTGGCCATTGCGCCAGCGTTGCAACACGGCTTGGCCTTCGAGTAACAACGTCTCTTGTTGGCTGTCGTAGGTGATGCGCTCAGCGCTGCCTGTGATCTTCTCAGCGTCCGTCGCGCCTGGATCACTTGGCTCTGCCTCGCTCTGTCTCTCAAACAAAGCGGGCGTGCCGCTGGCGATGCCTTCTTGGCGTCCACCGTCAAATTCGCGCAGTTCGAGTCGCTCCGCGTAAATGGTCAAGGGGCCGCGCTCTAATTTAACTGCCCCACTGAATATGCTGATTTGCTGCTTTTCATCGACCACCAGCGCGTCGGCCTCGATTTGAATGGCGACATCAGTGGCGGGTTCAACAGCCAGCGCGGCAGGAGCCCATGCGCAAGCACTGAGCATAGCCAGCGCGATCAGTGGAGTGGTGGGGCTGATTTTGTACATAACGGCATGAAAATTGCATGCCATTGTAACGTCAGGGCTGATCGCAGCAATGCTGCAGGCCGCTGGCTGGCCTGCATCGTTTGAAGTTAAGCCACGCGCTGAATCAACTCGTTGGCAATTTGGACTGTGCGTTGGCCTTGGCCAGGAATGAGGAATTGCCCGTGAATGCCGAGCGCTGGTGTGCCCTCAACTTGGTAGCTGTTGGCTACCTGAGTCGCACGCCTGGCGTTGCTCGCGGCCCCAAATGATGCGTAGGCTTTTTGAAATGCCCGGGTATCAACGCCTTGGCTGGCGACCCACTGCATGATGGCGGCTTCATCGTAAATGCGCTTTTTCTCGACGTGAATGGCTGCAAACAATCGGTTGTGCAGGGTCTCAAGCCAGCCCAGGGTCTCGAACGCAAAAAAGGTCTTTGCCAAGGGCTCAAAGGCAGGCGAAAACTGAACGGGCAGTTGGCGCACGATGACGTTGGCAGGTAGGGTGGCTCGCCACTCTTTGAGAATGGGTTCAAAGCGATAGCAATGGATGCAGGAATACGCGAAAAACTCAACCACTTCGATTTCGCCAGCCTTTGCTTGGGTAGAGACAGGCTTGGCGAGGCGCGAGTACTCTTTGCCTTCAGTGAATGCCCAAGCAGGCAACGCAGCGGCAGCGGCGCCTAAGGCAATGGCCTGACTGAAATGGCGGCGATTTAGCATGTTGTTTCTCCAAAATTTTTAAAGGGTGTGGCGATCAACGCAACTGGGTAGACCCCAGTTGTGCCCTAAAGTTCCCGGCGTTCGAGTGGCTTGGTGATGGCTGCCGCGCGCTATTTGGGCACCACCACCACAAGCGACTCAACATTTTGATCGGTCAAGCGCTGACGGGTCGCCAACGCGGCCGCTCGGGTCTTGAATGGACCTGCTCTGACACGATAAACCGGTTGACCGCCCACAACTTCTGATGTGACGCGCGTATCCGTCCCCATGATGGCCAGTCTCGCGCGCTGGCCTTCGGCGTCTTGCAGGCGGTTGTATGCACCAGCTTGCACAAAAAACAAAAGTTGGCGCACTTGCCCGATCGGCACGATGCTGAGGGCTTGTGAAGGCACCCGAGGCGCCGCTTGGCTGTTCTCTGGGGTCACCACGGTCACTGCGGGACTAGAAACCGAGGGTGCTGGTACAGGCGCCTTGGTGCCGCCATCACCACGGCTGCTTGCGCTCGATCCTGCCGGAGGAATGACGCCTTTGTCGATCTGCAAGCTCAACAATGCGTTGATGGCATCGTTAGGCGCAGCAGATGGCTGCTCGGTGTCAGGAGCGTATGGGGCCTCAGCTGGCGTGGGTGCGTCAGCCAATGTGATTGCATTTTTGTTTTGGTTGTAGCCCGCATTGGGATCCCAATTTTTGTTGCGCTCGGCTTCTTCGGCTTCTTGTTCTGTGCTCGCCATCACGCCGCGGTCGATGAACGGCACGGGAACCTTGGTGACATAAACGGCAATCGCCAACGCCAAACCCAAACCCACGACCAATCCGAAAATGAAAGCCAAGATGCTCATGCCGCGTTGGCGCTGTGGAAGTGGTGTCATATTGCGCAGGTCGATCTGAGAGGGTTACATTTTTTCTGGTGCACTCACACCAAGAATCGATAAGCCATTTTGCAGCACTTGCGCGGTGGCTGCCACCAGTGCGAGTCGGGCCAATTTGGTCGCCTCGTCATCGACCAAAATGCGCTCCGCATCGTAATAGCTGTGGTACGCCGACGCCAAATCGCGCAGGTAAAAAGTCACATCATGGGGCGCGAAATCTTGTGCCGCCATGGTCAACATCTCGGGAAACTTGGCC
>CBFIFT010000175.1:0-2443 GCA_965661935.1 Burkholderiaceae bacterium
CCGTTTAGACGAGAACGGCAAGGTCGCCGAGCACTGGGACGCCATGGCGCCTTTGGTCGAGCAAACCGCCAGTGGCCGCAGCCAAACCGATGGCCCCACCGCTGCCGAAGACCTCGACCAGACGGCCGCCAACAAGGCCCTCGCTGTGGCTTTGATCGAAGATGTGCTGATGGGCAAGAACCCCAGCAAGATCACCGAGTACATCAGCGCAGAGCAATACCACCAGCACAACCCCGGTATCAAAGACGGCCTGAGTGGCATTGTCGAAGCCGTGCAGCAGCTGAGCGCCCAGAACAACATGTTTCAGTACAAAAAGATTCACAAAGTGCTGGGCGAAGGCAACTTTGTCCTCACCGTGAGCGAAGGCGAATGGGGTGGCAAGCCGCAGGTGTTTTATGACTTGTTCAGAGCCGAAAACGGCAAGATGGTCGAGCACTGGGACGTGATTCAAGAAAACCCAACCCAAGGCCTGGCCAACAACAACGGCATGTTTGGCTTTCGTTAATCAGCCACTTGGGTAGCCCTTGGCAGGACACAAGTTGCCAGCGCCATCACGCTGCATGCCTTTGTGTTCTGCCATGTTGCCCAGCCATGAGGCGCCCCGCAAACTTGGGCCACTTTGCTAGCGCGCCGTTTTCTGGGGTCTGCGTGCCATTGCAGGCCTGGTCGACTTATCATCGGGCCATGCCCTCCCCCGTGCTTTACTCATTTCGGCGTTGCCCCTATGCCATGCGGGCCAGGCTGGCGCTGCTGGTCAGTGGGGTGACCTATGAGCACCGCGAAGTGGTGCTCAAGAACAAGCCGCCTTCTATGTTGGCGTTGTCGCCCAAGGGCACGGTGCCAGTGTTGTGGCTGCCTGACGAGTCGCGGGTGATCGATGAGAGCCTTGACGTCATGCTTTGGGCGCTGCGCCAAGACGACCCGCAGGGTTGGCTGCCCTCAGCCGCCGACGAGGCAGAGGTGATGCATTGGGTGGCGCAAAACGATGGCCCATTTAAGCAGCACCTAGACCGCTATAAGTACCCGCAGCGCTCTGGCCTAGCCAGTGGCGAGGCCGATCGAGACTTGGGCGCGCAATGGTTGATGCAGTTGGATGCACGCCTGAGCCAGCAGGCTTTTTTGTCTGGCCAAGGCTGGGGGTTGCTTGATGCGGCGCTGGCGCCGTTTGTGCGCCAGTTTGCCCACACCGACCCGGCATGGTTTGCCGCCCAGCCGTGGCCGAGCTTGGCGGCCTGGCTGAGTGCCTTTGAAGCCTCGCCCGCTTTTGCCCAGATCATGGTCAAGCACCCCGCTTGGCAAGACTCGACGCCAAGCTAAGGCCATGCCTCTGCGCGGCTGGCGCGCCAGGCCTGTCGTGCCAACACCCCGCTTTCAATTCAGCCAGGCATTCTTTGGTGGCAGCGCGCGGGATCGCGCCGAACGATATTTATTTCACGATGTATGGGCGTCTGGTGCACCACCGCGAACGCCCTTCTTTGCTACATTGAACTTTGGCTGCTGGTGTCGGTGGACCCCCGTGGTGTGGGCTTGATGGGGGTGCTGGCGAGCGATTCCGTATCTTCAATATCAACTATCTAGGAGAAGCTTGATGTCAGTCTATGAAAAACTCGGGGGCGAAGCCGCAATGGATGCTGCGGTTGATATTTTTTACCGCAATGTGTTGGCCGACGATCGCGTGTCGCATTTCTTTGACGCGGTCGATATGCAGGCGCAGCGCGGCAAACAAAAAGCCTTTTTGACCATGGCGTTTGGCGGCCCCAACAGCTACACCGGCAAAGATATGCGCGAGGCGCACAAACACATGCAACTCACTGAAGTGCATTTCAACGCCATCGCCGAGAGCTTAGTAGCCACCTTAGAAGAGCTATCGGTGCCTCAGGACTACATCGACGAGGTCATCGACATCGCCTTGAGTGTCAAAGACGATGTCTTAAACCGCTGATGCATGGTCGGGGCTGCGCCGGGGCTTGCCCGGTGCAGCACAAGCGGGCAGAGCCAGCCCGGTTTATTTGGCGAGTGCGTCGCGGATCTCGCGCAGCAGCAGCACGTCTTCTGGGGTGGGCGCGGGAGCTGGTGCTGGCACGGGGGCAGCGGCCTCTTGGCGCTTGAGGCGGTTGATTTGGCGCACCATCATGAAGACGATGAAGGCCAAGATCACAAAGTTGATCGCCACCGTGATAAAGCTGCCGTAGGCCAATACGGGCACACCTGCCTTGCGCACGGCTTCTAGGCCCTCGCCCACGCCCTCTGGCACGGTGGCCAGCGCGATGTATAGCTGGCTAAAGTCTAGGTTGCCAAAGATGGCGCCCACGATGGGCATGATGATGTCGCTGACGAGCGAGGCCACGATCTTGCCAAAGGCGCCGCCAATGATGACGCCAACAGCGAGGTCCATGACGTTGCCTTTGACGGCAAATTCTTTGAAGTCTTTTGCGATGCTCAT
>CBFIFT010000176.1:0-2441 GCA_965661935.1 Burkholderiaceae bacterium
CTTGCCGTCGCGTTGTGCGGTTTCTAGCCAATCGCGCAGGTATTGCTTGTCAAAGCTGGGTGGGTTCTGGCCTTCTTGGTATTGGTCTGCGGGCCAGTAGCGCGATGAGTCTGGTGTCAAGACTTCGTCCATCAAGACCAAGGTGCCGTCTGCATCGAGGCCAAACTCAAACTTGGTGTCGGCAATGATGATGCCGCGGGTGAGGGCATACGCCGCTGCCTCTTGGTAGAGGCGAATGCTGAGGGTGCGGATGCGCGTGGCCAAGTCGGCGCCAATCATGTCGACGGTTTGCTCAAAGGTGATGTTTTCATCGTGTTCGCCGACAGCGGCTTTGGCCGCAGGGGTGTAGATGGGCTCTGGCAATCGGCTGGCGTTGCGCAAGCCCGCAGGCAGAGGGACGCCGCAGACTTGTTGATTGGTTTGGTACTCGGCCCAGCCGCTGCCCGCCAAGTAGCCGCGCACCACGGCCTCGACGGGTATGGGCTGCAAGCGCTTGACCAGCATAGAGCGGCCTTGGGTGGCGGCGACTTCGTCCGCGGCCACCACTTGCATGGGGTCTTCGCCACTGAGGTGGTTGGGGCAAATGTGGCCCAGCTTGTCAAACCAAAACAGGGCCATTTGCGTGAGCAATTGGCCCTTGCCAGGAATCGGCTCGCCCATGATCACGTCATAGGCACTGATGCGGTCAGAGGCCACCATCAAGATGCGGTCGTTGCCCACTGCGTAGTTGTCGCGCACTTTGCCTCGCGCAAGCAGGGGTAGTGAGTGCAGGGTCGAGGTGTGCAAGGCAGTGGACATGGTGGTGCGCTTTGACAGGGCCAAAAAAAAAGCACCCACGCGTTCAGCGTGGGTGCTGCGAGCGAGCGCACATTTTAAGGCGGGCCAGCAAGGGGCCGACCGCACCAGATGCGCGTGGGTTTTAGGCTGTGGGCAACTTGTAGTCTTTGAGTTGCTCGCGCAATGCCATTTTTTGCATCTTGCCCGTGGCGCCCAACGGAATGGCATCGACAAACACCACGTCGTCAGGAATCTGCCACTTGGCCGTCTTGCCTTCAAAGAAGGCCAGCAGCTCGGGGCCCGTCAAGGTGTGGTCGGGCTTGACCACCACGACCACAATGGGGCGCTCGTCCCACTTGGGGTGGGGCATGCCAATACAAGCGGCCATGGCCACGGCGGGGTGCGCCATCGCCAGGTTTTCCACGTCGATCGAGCTGATCCATTCGCCGCCCGATTTGATGACGTCTTTGCTGCGGTCAGTGATTTGCATAAAGCCATCGGCGTCGATGGTGGCCACGTCGCCGGTGTGGAACCAGCCGTCCATCAACAAGTTGGTGTTGTCCAGCTTGTAATAGCCGTTGGTGACCCATGGGCCCTTGACCAACAAGTCGCCATAGGTCTTGCCGTCCCATGGCAGTTCGGCGCCGGTTTCAGGGTCAACGATTTTCATGTCAACACCAAACACCACGCGGCCTTGTTTGAGTCGAATGGCGCGTTTTTCTTCGGCGCTGAGGTCTTGCTGTTTGCCCTTGAGCGAGCATACCGTGCCCAGCGGCGAGGTCTCGGTCATGCCCCAAGCGTGCAGCACATCGACGCCATACTGTTTGTCAAAGGCGTCGATCATGGCTGGCGGGCAGGCCGAGCCACCAATGACGGTGCGGTTGAGCGTGCTAAAGCGCAGCTGGTTGGCTTCAAGGTGGCCCAGCAGCATTTGCCACACGGTGGGCACGCCGGCTGCCATGGTGACTTTTTCGGACTCGATCAATTCGTAGATCGACTTGCCGTCCATGGCGCCGCCGGGGAAGACCAGCTTGGTGCCCACGGCTGCGGCCGAGTAGGGCACGGCCCAGGCATTGGCGTGGAACATAGGCACCACAGGCAAGATGCAGTCGCGGCTGCTGATGTTCAGGGTGTCTGGCAAAGCGGCGCCCCACGCGTGCAACAGGGTCGAGCGGTGGCTGTAGACCACGCCTTTGGGGTTGCCAGTGGTCCCGCTGGTGTAGCACATGCTCGAGGCTGAGTTTTCGTCAAACTGGGGCCACTGGTAATCGTCAGATTGGGCGTCTAGCCAAGCCTCGTAGGACACCAAGTTGGGGATGCCACTGTCGGTGGGCAGGCTGTCGGCGTCGCACATGGCGATCCATTTTTTAACGCTGGTGCACTTGGCAAAGACGCCTTGCACGAGTGGCAAAAAGGTCATGTCAAAGGCCACGATTTGGTCTTCGGCGTGGTTGACGATCCAAGCCAGCTGCTCAGGGTGCAAACGGGGGTTGAGCGTGTGCAACACGTGGCCGCTGCCACTGATGCCAAAGTACATCTCTAGGTGGCGATAGCCGTTCCAAGCCAAGGTGGCCACGCGGTCGCCTCGGCTGAGGTTTTCTTGTTCGAGCGCGTTGGCCATTTGGCGAGCGCGCTTGGCGATGCCGGCCCAAGTGGTGCGGTGA
>CBFIFT010000177.1:0-2328 GCA_965661935.1 Burkholderiaceae bacterium
AAACGCCCAACATATTCTTGGGCCTTGCTCTGAACTCTGACAAAAGCGATGGCCTGATTATTGCGGGACTTAAGCAATAAGAAGCTCCCATACACGCATCAATCAAACGCTATTTGGAGCTCATGACAGGCGTTTCACCTAAACGGATCGTTTAGATTGAGTTAGTGGATCAGTGGTTAAATTCGCGTGAGAAATTTCGTTGGTCGTTTTGCTATTCACGACGTCATAACGAACCTTAGATCAAATTGAAAACCGCGTGTCGATGGTGCAATCCCGTCCCAGACCACCAAAATTGAAACCCTAGCACCAGCAATGTGAATAGGCTTTTCTACTTTTGAGCGCGCCGTTCTCAACGGCTCCCGCGCTCCAGTCGCTTTGCAGCCGCGCGAGAAGGCTTTGCGGCGCGAGCCATGCCAGCCCTTTGTGGCACGCAAACCACCGAAACTTCACAAATGCCTTGGAATGTTGGTGCCGGTCTGCACAGGGTTAGGTATCCTGTGTGGCTGCTCATCTCGATCGCCCTTCCATGCCATTGTCCGTCCAAACATCCGCACCGTCTCTCCGTGCCCTTTTGCCATTTTTGCGCCCGTACCGCGCCATGAAACCGTGGTTGGCTCATCGTTGTCCATGGGACTGCGCAACACCGTGATGGGTCTGGGCGCGATGGCCATGTTGGTGTGGACCAATCCGGTGCTGATGCTGCAAGTGGTGTTGGTGTTGATGGTGGTGGTGCTGCCGAGTGTATTTTTGGGCAAGCGCGTGCGCCGGCTTTCGCGCGCCAGCCAAGACGGTGTGGCCGATGCCAGCGCATTGGCATCGGAGGTGATGAACGCGATCTCTGTGGTGCAAAGCTACACGGCTGAATCGCGCGAGACCAGCCGGTTTGTCCAGGCCACGACCCACGCGTGGCGCACGGCACTGCGCCGCGTGCGCGCGCGCTCGGTCTTGGTGGGTTTCATCATGCTGACGTCCAGCGCGGTGCTGTTGTGGGGTTTGTACATGGGCGCCGTCTCGGTGCGCGCGGGTACGACCACGCCGGGTGAGCTGGGTCAAACGGTGATTTACATCCTGCTGCTGGCCAGCGCCTTTGCGGTACTGGGTGAGGTGTATGGCGACATCTTGCGTGCAGCAGGTGCCACTGAGCGGTTGATGGAGTTGCTGCACACACCGGTGAGTTTGACGTCAGTGGGGGTGCCGGTCACTTTGCCCCCTGCGCCAGCTGGCTCGCACGTGCGGTTGCAGGCCGTTCGCTTTCACTACCCGACGCGGCCAGACACTTGGGCTCTCGATGGCCTGTCAGGTGAGGTCAAACCGGGCCAGACCGTGGCGATTGTTGGCCCCAGTGGTGCGGGTAAAACCACACTGTTTGATCTGCTCATGCGCTTCGCCGACCCGCAATCTGGCGCTGTGTACGTGGATGGGGTGGACGTGCGTCAGGCGAGCTTGCAGGCCTTGCGCGAGCGCATAGCCATCGTGCCGCAAGAGCCGGTGATTTTCTCGGGCTCGGTGCTCGACAACATTCGCTACGGCAGACCAGATGCCACTCTGCACGAGGTCGAGGCTGCGGCCTTGGCGGCCAATGCCACGGCGTTCATTGCAGCGTTGCCCAAGGGGCTGGAGACCGACCTAGGTGACCGAGGTGTGCGGTTATCTGGTGGGCAACGCCAGCGCATTGCGATCGCGCGCGCGATGCTGAAAAACGCGCCTTTGTTGCTGTTGGACGAGGCCACCAGCGCTCTCGATGCCCACAGCGAGCGCTTGGTGCAAGCGGCGTTAGAGCAGGCGATGGCTGGGCGCACGACCTTAGTGATCGCCCACCGCTTGGCGACGGTTCAAAAAGCAGACGTGATTTGGGTGCTGGACCAAGGCCGCTTGGTCGAGCAAGGCACGCACGCCGAACTCACGCAGGCGGGGGGGCTCTACGCCAGCTTGGCCGCGCTGCAGTTTTCGACTGATGAGTCAAAAGGTGTGGGCCGCGCACTGTTGTCCGCTTGACAGGGGCAACGATGGTGAAACCACGGTCGCGTATAGGGCGTTTTACAGGGGCATACCCCATAGTCCGTTCACGATGACGGTCGCAAGCACCACTAGCCAAGGCGGCACCTTCCAAAACACCAGGGCAATGAGCGCCGCCAACACGAGACCGAAATCTTGGGGTGTAAGTATCGCTTCCACCCACACGGGCTGATAAAGCGCCGCCAACAACAAACCCACGACGCCGGCGTTGACGCCCACCTGTGCGGCTTGTGCACGGGGGGTGCTGCGAAGGTCTTCCCAGAATGGCAAGATGCCCGCAACCAGCAGGAAAGACGGTGCGAAGACCGCGAT
>CBFIFT010000178.1:0-2324 GCA_965661935.1 Burkholderiaceae bacterium
GCGGTGCAAATCCACATCAAATATTTCGCATCTGTTCGAGAAGCATTGGGGCGATCCAGCGAGTCCTGGGAGACGCAACAAACCACATTGGTTGGACTGCGCAAAGAGCTTCAAGAACGGGGTGAACCTTGGCAGACCGCTTTGGGCTCGGAGCAGCCGCTGCGGGCCGCTTTGAACCAAGCCATGGTGCACGGTGACGCAGACCTCAAAGATGGTGACGAAGTGGCTTACTTTCCGCCCGTCACCGGTGGGTGAATTGTGCAAACCAACATTCGCATCCAAACGCAAGACTTCGATGTCAGCACTGAGTTGGCCAGCCTGCGTGCGGGTGAGCGACGGGCTGGCGCTGTTTGTTGTTTTGTCGGCACCGTTCGCGAAATGGGAACTGGGCAGGCCGTCTTGGGTATGGAGCTTGAGCATTACCCCGGCATGACCGAGCGGGCGATTGCAGACATGGCCAAACTGGCGAGTGAGCGCTTTGAAGTCTTGGGTGCCACGGTCATTCATCGCATAGGGCCGTTGCTACCAGAGGATCAAATCGTTTTGGTGGCGGTTACGTCGCCCCATCGCAGGGATGCATTTCAGGCTTGTGAATTTCTGATGGATTACCTAAAAACCCAGGCTCCATTCTGGAAAAAAGAGGCCACCGCTAGTGGCAGTCAATGGGTGGATGCGCGAGAAAGCGATGATGAGGCTTTGCAGCGCTGGGGCGTGCAGGCGCGCAACGCTTCATAGGTCTTCGGGGTGCTCGCAAGCGCTGGCACTTGAAATTCTATGAATTGGCTCTAACTGTTCAGCAATGAATTACCAAGGAGCCCTCCATGAGAGCAGACAAACTCACCACTAAATTTCAAGAAGCATTGAGCGATGCTCAAAGCCTTGCATTGGGGCATGACCATGCCTACATCGAGCCTGCTCATATTTTGCTGGCCATGTTGCGACAGACCGATGGCCCTGCTGCATTGCTTCAGCGTGCAGGCGGCCAGATCAATGCACTGCAGCAGGGCTTAGAGTCTGCTTTGAAGCGCATGCCAACGGTGCAAGGCCAAGAGCAGGTGCAAGTTGGCCGCGATGCTGTGAGCCTCTTGCAAGCGAGTGAGAAGGCCGCGATCAAGCGCGGTGACCAGTTTGTCGCCAGTGAGCTGTTCTTGTTGGCATTGGCTGAGCACAAAGGCGATGCCGGCGAATTGCTGCGCGAGCACGGTGTCACCGCCGCTGCGCTGAGCAAAGCGATTGATTCGCTGCGTGGCGGTCAGCGAGTCGACAACCCAGAGGCCGAGGGGCAGCGCGAAGCGCTGAAGAAGTACACGCTCGACCTGACCGAGCGCGCACGCTTGGGCAAGCTTGACCCGGTGATTGGTCGCGATGACGAAATTCGCCGTGCCATCCAAGTGTTGCAGCGCCGCTCCAAGAACAACCCTGTTTTGATCGGTGAGCCTGGCGTGGGCAAGACCGCCATCGTCGAAGGGTTGGCTCAGCGCATCGTGGCCGGGGAGGTACCCGACACGCTCAAAGAAAAGCGGGTGTTGTCACTGGATATGGCGGGCTTGTTGGCGGGCGCTAAATTCAGAGGCGAGTTTGAGGAGCGACTCAAGGCGGTGCTGAAAGAAGTTTCTGCCGAAGAAGGGCGAATCATCCTGTTCATCGATGAGCTTCACACCATGGTGGGTGCAGGCAAGGCTGAGGGCGCAATGGATGCCGGCAATATGCTCAAGCCCGCGCTCGCAAGAGGTGAGTTGCATTGCGTGGGGGCCACCACGCTCGATGAATACCGAAAGTACATCGAAAAAGACGCAGCACTCGAGCGCCGTTTCCAAAAAGTATTGGTCGACGAGCCCACTGTCGAGGCGACCATCGCGATTTTGCGAGGGCTACAAGAGAAATACGAAGTGCACCATGGTGTGGACATCACCGACCCTGCCATTGTGGCGGCGGCGGAGTTGTCCCACCGGTACATCACTGACCGGTTCCTTCCTGACAAGGCCATAGATCTGATCGATGAGGCGGCTGCCAAGATCAAGATAGAGATCGACTCCAAGCCTGAGGTCATGGACAAGCTAGATCGCCGCCTGATTCAGTTGCAGATCGAGCGCGAGGCGATCAAGAAAGAAAAAGACGAAGCCTCTAAGAAGCGCTTGCAGCTCTTAGAAGAAGAGATAGAGAGGCTGCGCCGCGAGTACGAGGATTTGGCTGAGGTCTGGAAGGCCGAAAAGTCTGCTGCGCTTGGGTCAGCACAGTACAAAGAGCAGATCGACAAGATGAAGTTTCAAATCGAAGAGCTCAAGCGCAACGGTGACTTCAATGCGGTGGCCGAATTGCAGTAC
>CBFIFT010000179.1:0-2310 GCA_965661935.1 Burkholderiaceae bacterium
ATGCCAAGGGTGCAGAGATCGAGTTGGGTGAAGACGTTGTGGGTTACTTGCGCGCCAGCGAAATCAGCACCGACCGTGTTGAAGACGCACGCGAAGTCCTCAAAGAGGGTGACGAAGTCACGGCCGTCGTGACCTACATCGACCGCAAGGCCCGCTCTATCCAGTTGTCTATTCGCGCCAAGGATGCTGCTGACCAGCAAGAAGCCTTGGATACGTTGAACAGCAACGCTGCCGCTGGAACCACCAGCTTGGGTGCTTTGTTGCGCGCCAAGTTGGACGACAACAACGGCTAACCAAGTAGCTGGCCAATAAGCCCGCGCCCACCGAATGGGCGCGGGCTTTTTTGTCCAAACAGACGACTAAGCTTATGACCCGCAGTGAACTGGTGACGGCACTGGCCGAACGCTTTCCGCAGCTTTCGCCCAAAGACGCTGAGATGGCCGCTCGAGCCATACTTGACTCTATGAGTGAGACGCTGATCAAAGGCCACCGCATTGAAATTCGAGGCTTTGGCAGTTTCTCCATCAATCGACGGGCTGCTCGCCTAGGACGCAACCCCCGCTCTGGGGAGCCAGTGATGGTGCCAGAAAAGCGCAGCCCCCACTTCAAAGTGGGTAAGGCGTTGCGCGAGGCTGTTGATACAGGCGTGTTACCTGAAATCAACGACCCGAAAGACGAACAATAGTCTCCCCGAACTCAATAGAATAGAAGCGCATGTCAATGCCCTACAGGCGCTGAGATAGGTATCTCTGAGGAGCAAGTGCTTTGAAAATTTTAAGTTGGCTGATTCGCTTCGTGGTCTTCTTTGCTCTACTGATGCTGGCCCTCAATAACCAGCAACTGGTCACGATCAATGGCCTGAGCGGCATGAGTTGGTCGTTGCCTATGGCGTGGCTGCTGCTCGCGACTTTGGTTTTGGGAGCAGCCTTGGGCGCGGCGAGCATGCTGCCCAAGCTGATTCAGCAGCGCAGGCGCGCACACGCGGCACAAGCCGCAATGACGCCCACAATCAAACAGGCTCCCCGCGATGAACTTGGCATCTGATTTCGAGTGGTTGTTGTGGGCAGTGCCCATGGGCATGGCTTTGCTTGTAGCCTTGGGTTGGTGGTTGCGTGGCCTTGAGCAAAAGCAATGGAAGCAGGGCAGCCATAGCTCGCCGCAAGCCTATTTTCGTGGCCTCAATCATTTGCTAAACGAGCGACAAGATGAGGCAATTGACGCGTTCATCGAAGCCGTTCAACAGGACCCTGAAACAACCGAATTGCATTTTGCATTGGGTAGCCTTTTTCGCCGGCGTGGAGACTATGACCGGTCGATTCGAGTCCACGAGCACTTGATCAAGCGAGGCGATCTGAAGTTGTCCGAGCGACAGCGTGCACAATTTTCATTGGCTCAAGATTTTCTCAAAGCAGGACTCTTGGATCGTGCAGACGAGGCCCTGCTAGCTCTGATCAATACCCCGTTAGAGTCCAGCGCACGCCTGGCGATGTTGAGCATTTATGAGCGCACCCGAGACTGGCAACAAGCAATTGTCAGCGCGCAACACCTGGATGGCGGCGAGCATGGCAGCTTTCGCTCGCGCATTGCTCACTACCATTGCGAGTTGGCCTCGCAATGCCAAAAGAGAGACGACTTAATCGGCGCCAAAGACCATTTGCATGCCGCATTGCACCTTGACAGCAAGCACGTGAGGGCGCAGATCGAGCTGGCTCAAATGTCATACAAGAGCGGGCAGGTTGAAGAGGCCCTGCAATTTTTAGAGCGCGCGGTACAACGCCAGCCCATGTGCTTGCCTTTGATTGGCCGCACCCTCGAGCAGTGGGTTGAAAAAGAGCCCAGTGTGCGCGAGAAGGCTTTGAGCCTCTTATCGATTCAGCCGCAACTTATGCCCAGTATCGATGTCACCCTCAGCCGTGCCCAACTGCAGCCTGAGCTTGCCAAGACGTTGCTAACAGAACACCTATCGCTCGAGCCTTCGCTAACTGTCGCATCCAAAGCGCTTCAATTGCAAAGCGATGGCTTGCCTCCCCATGTGCTAGACGCTGTCAATGCAGCGGCCGCACCGCTGCAAAGGTATCGGTGCGCCGCTTGTGGGTTCGAGGCACACACCTATTTCTGGCAATGCCCAGGCTGCCAGTCGTGGGACAGCTTCCCCGCGCGGCGAGTCGAAGAAATCTAAATTTCGGTTGCACCATGGCAAGGGCCGCTTGCGAATGTGAACCGGTGCGATTCTGAGCCAAACGTCACGCTTGATCAGAGACAAGCGTGCAAAGTCCTAGAAACGATTGACCCGAAATGACAACTGTGAAT
>CBFIFT010000180.1:0-2307 GCA_965661935.1 Burkholderiaceae bacterium
AAGAGCGCATCAAGGCCATTGATGCGGTACAAGTCAAGCTCAAGCAACAACGCATAGAGCTGGCCAACATTCAGCAGCAAGTGCAAAGCCGCTTGAATCAGGCTGAAACGACTGCACCCACGCAACAAAGTCTGATCTAAACGACCGCCGCACGCGCGCGCCTGCTGGAGGGCTCCAGACACGGTTGCCGCGCACTGGCCTTCACTCACGCCACCCCACTCTTTTTCGCTGACCATGTCCCAAACGATCCTGCCTGGACCAACTGAATCGACACGACAGTCGGTGCTGAACGACCTCAGCCAACAAAGCTGGTCGGTGATAGATGGCGCGGTTTCTGGCGACATTTTGCGTGTGCTGCGAGAGCGCATGGCGGCCTTGCAACCCCAAGACTTTTTGAATGCAGGTGTCGGGCGTGCCTCTGACCATCGACAAGCGATCGACTACCGAAGCGACCGAATCCATTGGCTGGAGCCCGACCATGCCCAAGAACAGACGTGGCTAACCTGGTGTGAGCAGCTCAAAGCAGCGCTCAATCAAACGTTCTTTTTCGGCCTAGATCGATATGAAGCGCACTTTGCACACTACGCACCGGGTCAGCGCTATCAACGCCATATCGATGCCTTCAAGGGACAAGCCAATCGCCGCGTATCGACGGTTTTGTACCTCAACACGGACTGGAACGACAGCGACGGGGGCGAGTTGGTGATCTACCCACCCGAGCAAGAGGAACGGGCGATATCGCCACAACCCGGGCGGCTGGTTACTTTTCTGAGCGACGTGATCCCGCACGAGGTGATGCCCGCGAAGCGAGACCGCTACAGCATTGCAGGTTGGTTTCGGGTGCGCGAATCACGCGTGATTTAGGCGCCGTTAGGGGCGGCAAAACAACATCTATACCTTTTATTGCATTCAGCGTACAATTGCCGGCTGTGATGATGAAATTGATTACACCCGCGGTAAGTGTTCTGCAGACAAACGATCCATTGAGTCTGCTCTTGTTTTGGTCTTCTAGCGCTTCTCAGGCGCCAGGCACCTGCCCTTGACCCACCGCACACCCACACGCCGAGGCGTTGAACAGCGCTCGCACGTGATACCGAACCACCCTTGCCTTTTTTCTATTGCTACCACCAACTGCTATCAGGCGAATCTCTCTATTTATAGCTACTGAATGTTTTCTCTTAACCAAACAAATCAACCGTTTTCTCTAGGCCGCTTCTTGATTTCTCCGCTTGCAAAATCCAACTCCCTTGGTGAATTTGAGGCCGCTGTCTCAATTCGCAGCGGACATGGCGCCAGCTCTCACGATCGCGTCGTGCGCTTCACCCCAGTTTTTCAATGCCGCGAAAGCGCCCTGCGCTACGCGGCTGTCCACGGCTGTGAATGGCTACAAAGCCATGGCAGCTCTCACTCTCTGTCTCTCTCTCTCCAATAAGGAAATCAGCTTGGCCAAGGAAGAACTCATTGAAATGCGCGGCAAGGTGGACGAAGTCCTCCCTGACTCTAGATATCGCGTGACGCTTGAGAACGGGCACACCCTCATTGCATACACCGCAGGCAAGATGCGCAAACACCACATTCGCATCCTTGCAGGCGACAACGTGTCCTTAGAGTTGTCACCCTACGATCTGACCAAAGGCCGCATCACATTCCGCCATCTCGAAGCTCGGGCTGGTGGAGCACCCAAACCGCAGCGCCGTCCTGGGGCTCGGTAACGCCATCTCTAGATTTCGATCTAGAGGGGCACACTCAACGACATGCGCACGGGGCTCATGTCGTGAATCTTGAAAGGTACCCAATCATGGGCAACAAACTGTACGTCGGCAATTTGCCGTATTCCGTGCGCGATGAAGATCTCGCACAATCTTTCGGCGAATTTGGCGCAGTCTCCTCTGCCAAGGTCATGACCGACCGCGATACCGGTCGCTCAAAAGGCTTCGGCTTTGTTGAGATGAGCAGCGACGCAGAAGCACAAGCAGCCATCCAAGGTCTCCATGGTCAATCCATGGCTGGCCGTGACCTCGTTGTCAACGAAGCACGTCCTCGCGAAGAGCGTCCAGGCGGCTTCGGCGGCGGCGGTGCTCGCCGTGGCGGCGGTGGCGGCTTCGGTGGTGGCGGCGGCGGCGGTGGCTACGGCCGCGGCGGTTACTGATCCACGCCCACAAAAAAGCCCTGCATTGCAGGGCTTTTTTTTTGCCTCAAAGCGGCACACTCGCGAACCGAAAGCGCACACAAATGCGCCCACGCTCAAACGCGCAAACAAAATGAAAAGAAGCTGGGGGTGTGGGTGCGAAGGTGGCCTGCCCGGAG
>CBFIFT010000181.1:0-2252 GCA_965661935.1 Burkholderiaceae bacterium
TGTACATTGGAAACATTGGCTGCTACTGGCAAGTGCAGACACAACCCATGACGCGTACGCACATACTTTGGATGGGGGCGGCAAGCCAAAAAAAATCAGGCATCAGCGCGGACCCGCAATGAGATCTTGTAGAATCTAGGTATGGAGGTTTGGGTGAGTGGTTTAAACCAGCAGTCTTGAAAACTGCCGAAGGTGTGAGCCTTCCGTGAGTTCGAATCTCACAGCCTCCGCCAATGACAACCCCTGAGTGTTTTCGCTCAGGGGTTATTTTTTTGGCACCTTCACTGCGAGAAGCACCCGAGCCGCAACGCCCCGTCACAGTGCCTTCTCCAGCGCACGCAAGATGGGGGGGATCAGCGTTTCGCGCGTAAACGGCTTGTGAATGATCGCGCCCATGCCGCTGTTGATGCCCATTTGGTGCGTTTCCGGCGTGACATCACCGGTGACGCCAAGTACGGTTGGGCTGCGGTCGCCGTGTAAAGATAGGATTTTTCGCGTCGCAGATGCGCCGCTCATACCCGGCATCACGAAATCCATCAAGATGACGTTGACGCGTTGGGCTTGCGTGATGGCGATCGCCTGGGCCCCAGAGCTGGCCTCTAGGACGGTCAAATCTGGAAGATCTCGGTGGATCAGCTGAATCGCGACCATTCGATTGATGGGGCTGTCATCGACGACCAAAGCGATCCTGTTTTGGTAAGTGGAGCGATCTGGGGCCTCGAGTTGTTGGGGAGCGCGCAATGGAACAGTCGATTCACGCAGTGGCAACTTGATGGTCATGGCGGTCCCAATGTCGAGCTCGCTGTGAATAGAGATCGCCCCCCCCATCAACTTCAGGAGTGCTTGCGTGATCGGCAGCCCTAAGCCGGTGCCGCCCATCTTGCGGCGGCTCTCACTCGTATACGCTGAAAATGGTGAGAACAACTGTGCCAAATGGCTGGCGGCAATGCCAGGGCCTGTATCCGTGACCTCTATCTCTAACGTATTCTCGTCGCCACGCCGCACGTGCATAGAGATGCTGCCTTGCTGGGTGAACTTCACCGCGTTGCCAAGCAGGTGACAGAGAATCTGCGACAAGCGGTCACCATCTCCGTCGATCCATTGCGGTAAGTCTTCGTCAACGCCCCAATCAAAAGCAACCGAATTCGATTGGCATGACTGTGTGTAGCGGTTCGCGATCGACTCAATCAGGGGGTGCAACTCAATGGGTTGGTTGCGAATTTTTAGCTTCCCTGCTTGCAGCTGGGAAAAATCAAGCAGTTCATTGATGCGCGCCAGCAGCTGCTCTGAGGCGTTTTCCATGAGTTCCAATACCGTTCGATCTGACTCGCTGCGAATCGTGGATTGATCAATCGATTGAATGAACCCCATGATGGCATTCATGGGCGTGCGCAACTCATGGCTCGCCGATGCCACAAATTGAGTTTGTTGGCGCTGTTGCTCGCGCAAGGAAGACTGCGTTTCATTCAGCAATTGGTTTTGCCGGCGAAACGTTGCGGTCGTTGTCAACCCGCCTTGGAATGCCAGTAAGGGCAGGCTCGTGATGGCGACCAACTCCATAAAGAAGGAGATGGTCGGCCAAACCCAGTCGTCCGGGGGTAGCTGAGAGTGTGGGATCAGGTGGGCGTGCTCTGCCCATGCCAACACAGCGATGTTGCAAGCCGTGAGGGCGGTGGTGGTGATGCTCCACCGCCAGCCCAAGCTGCTGAGAATCGTCACCGAACAAACGAAGAAGTAGCCTATGTGAATGGACCAAATGCCCCCTAAGTGGAGCACGCCAATCGTTGCATGGGCTTGCCAAAACAACCAGAACAAGCCAACCCACAGGCCACGCCAACGCGGCGAAATGGCTTGGGCAACAAAGATCAACAGTGTCAGGCCCAAGCCTGCCAGGCCCAATTGGGTCAAGATGACGAGGGGCCCCAAATAGATCGTGACCAAGTGGATCACCACAGAGATCACCAAGAGCAACTGAAACTGCCGGCCAGGGTCTCCAGTCCACAGTTCGGCCAGCCAATTGCGCAAATAGCTTTGGCTTCGCTGGTCCAGCGCGTTTAGCAACCGCCTCATTTCGTTTGCGGTGCCGGTTGCAACACCGCCGATACGGCCTCGATCAACGTGGCTTTGTCGTAGGGTTTCAGTATCACTCGGTGCATACCAGCGTCAGCACAGCCTTGCTGCACAGCCTTGGTGACGTCTGCCGTCAGGCCAATGACCACGGGCGGCTTGGGCTTGGCCATGATGCGGCGAGT
>CBFIFT010000182.1:0-2230 GCA_965661935.1 Burkholderiaceae bacterium
ATTGACATCGACGCTGATCACCCAGCCCATGGACTTGGCTTGGCGCAAGATGCCCAAAATCTTGTGGTGCTCGGGCGGAATCAACAGCAATGAACCGGTGTGCAGCACGCCAGGTGTTTGGGCGCGCAATGCGTCCACCATGTCGGCACTGGTGTAGTCGCGATCGGCAATGCCCTCGCGATAAAACCCGTACGCGGGCTGACCCGCTTGCAAATGCACCACGGCCAAAGCGGTGGGTTTGGTGCTGGCTTGTGGGTTGACGTGGACGCCGTCGTGCGCCAGCTGCTCACGCAACGCTTGCCCAAAGACGTCCTGCGAGAGCGGGTTGAGGTAGGTGGTGTGGGTGCCTTGCAAGCTGGCAGCGCGAGCCATGTTGTAGGGGCTGCCGCCTTTGACTGGAAGCATGCTGCCATCGGGCTGCACGAGGCAGTCCATCAGCGATTCACCCAACACGTACAAGTTCATTTGAGGTGCTTTCGGTGGTTTATTTGCGCAGCAACTGTCCGCGGCGAATCACGTCAATCCAGACGGCAATGATGACCACTGCGCCAATCGCCATCATTTGTTTGAACTGCGAAATCTCAAGCAGGTTCATGCCGTTGCGAATCATGGCAATCAAGATGGCACCGAACAAGCTACCCCAAATCGAGCCACGGCCCCCAAACAATGAAGTGCCACCCAAAATGACCGCAGCAATGGCGTCGAGCTCAAAGTTTTGGGCCATCTTGCCACTGGAAGAATCCATGCGCGCCATCAAAACCAACGCGGCTGCGGCACAGGCCAAGCCACTGATGACGTAGACACTCAGCTTGTACCAGGGCACGTTGATGCCGACTTGGCGCGCGCCCATTTCGTTGGAGCCGATCGCATACACGTAGCGCCCTAGTTTGGTTGAAGACAGCACATAGGCCATCACCACAAAGAACACACCGGTGATCCAAATCGGCATATCAATGCCCAAGAAGCTGCCGTAGCCGATGGTGGGGAATGGCTCGGGGAGGCCTGCCATATCAAAGCCGCCTGTGGCATCAAATGCCAGTCCGCGCCACAGCGTCAATCCCCCCAGGGTCACGATGAAGGCGGGGATGCCCACAAACGCCACCAAGTAGCCATTGAATGCGCCCACTGCGGCACCAATAGCCAGTGCCACCACAATGGCCCAACCAGGCGCCACGCCCAACTTGATCATCAAGTAACCGGCCATGGCGCCGCACAAAGCGGTCAGCGCGCCAACGGCTAGATCAACCCCGCCGGTCAGGATCACAAAGGTCTGGCCGCCAGCGAGCAACGCCACAACTGCTGCCTGAACCAAGATGTTGGATAGGTTGCGGGCGTTCAAAAAATAGGGCGAGGCAATAGACAAAAGGACGCCCAGCACGAGGACGGCCACGAATGCGCCAAACCATTCTTGGCGGGTGATGAAACGCATGGGGATGACTCCTTATCGATTGGGCTAGACGAGCGACTGGCCCAAGCGCACGGTGCGCGCTTGAGTCAGTGTCCCGTGCCCTTCAAGCCGGTGGCGCTTGAGCCACCAGCCTGAGGGCTGGAGAAAAAATGCTTATTTGACGCGCATGAATTGAGCGACGCCCGAATCTTTGGCAAACGCATCGACGTTGCTGGGCAACACCAAGAAGCTGCCGGTGTCGATGCGGGCAGGCACCTTTTCGCCCTTGGCTGCCTTGATGGCAGTCTCGACACCCGTGGCGCCAATTTTTGCCAACATCTGTGCTGCGTTGGCTTGCTGCCAGCCTTGCTTCATCATGTCCAAGCCGCCAGGTGAGCCGTCAAAGCCGGCAATCTTGATAGAGCCCGCCTTGTAGCCTTGTGACAGCATGGCTGCCTTGGCGCCCAGTGCGCCGCCGTCCCATGCGTTGGCAATGATTTTTGCATCGGGGTTGGCGCGCAGAGCCGCTTCAACGCCGTTTTGTGCTTGGGTCTGGTCCCACGCGGTGGGGACTTCGACCACTTTCACGCCTTTGACGTTTTCATTCAGGCCTTCCAAGAACCCTTGCTTGCGTTCGCGGCCGGTGGATTGCCCTTGATCACCCGTGACGTAGATCACGGTGTCACCCGATTTCACTTGTGAGGCCGCCCATTTGCCTTGCACGCGTGCCGCCTTGATGTTGTCGGTGGCGACGTAAGAGGTGATTTCAGCGCCGCTGATACCGGTGTCCACGGCCACCACAGGAATGCCGGCTTGCATGGCCTTGGTGACGGCAGGTGCGAT
>CBFIFT010000183.1:0-2156 GCA_965661935.1 Burkholderiaceae bacterium
GCCCAACTTGCTCGGGTATTTCCGCGAGTACGAGCAAACGGTTCGCTCAGACGTCGATGAGGTACAGCGCGGCTATCACAAGCCCATCATGATCGCTGGCGGCTTGGGCACCATCGACGACAAATTGACCCACAAAGTGCCTTTTGCGCCCGGTACCTTGCTCATTCAATTGGGCGGACCGGGCATGCGCATCGGCATGGGTGGCGGTGCGGCGAGTTCGCTGGCCAGCGGCACCAACGCGGCGGATTTAGATTTTGACTCGGTACAGCGCGGCAACCCCGAGATCCAGCGCCGCGCGCAAGAGGTCATCGACCACTGTGCGGCCTTGGGCGAGGCCAACCCGATTTTGGCCATCCATGACGTGGGCGCTGGCGGACTGTCCAATGCCTTCCCAGAGTTGGCCAACGATGCCGGCGTGGGCGCACGCTTTGACTTGCGCGCCATCCCGCTAGAAGAATCTGGTTTGGCGCCCAAAGAGATTTGGTCCAACGAAAGCCAAGAGCGCTACGTGCTGGCGATTGCGCCCGAGTCGCTGGCGCAATTTGAGGCCTATTGCGCGCGCGAGCGCTGCCCCTTTGCTGTGGTGGGTGTCGCCACCCACGAGCGCGAGCTCAAGGTTGAAGACGCCACCGCAGGGCCCAGCGACCAGCCTGTCGATATGCCCATGGACGTGCTGCTGGGCAAGCCGCCCAAAATGCAGCGCGACGTCGGTCGCGTGCAGCGCCAGTTCAAGGCCATCGCGCTGGACGGTGTTGAGATCGAGGCCGCCACCATTGCCGTGTTGGGTCACCCCACCGTCGCGTCTAAGCGGTTCTTGATCACCATTGGCGACCGAACGGTTGGTGGCTTGACGCACCGCGACCAAATGGTTGGCCCCTGGCAAGTTCCGGTGGCCGATTGTGCTGTGACATTGGCCGACCATTCAGGCATGGCCGGTGAGGCCATGAGCATGGGCGAGCGCACACCGCTGGCCACCATGAATGCACCAGCATCTGGGCGCATGGCCGTGGCCGAGGCATTGACCAACCTGCTGGCTGCCCCCATCGAACTCGGCCGCGTCAAGCTGTCCGCCAACTGGATGGCGGCTTGTGGCGAGCCCGGCGAAGACGCGGACCTGTATGAGACGGTCAAAGCGGTGGGCCAAGAGCTGTGTCCCGCCTTGGGTATCTCTATCCCCGTGGGCAAAGACAGCCTGTCGATGCGCACGCAGTGGTCAGATGCCAATGGCATCGAGCACAAAGTGGTTTCGCCCGTGAGTTTGATCGTGACTGCCTTTGTTGCGCTTGACGACGTGCGTGGCACCCTAACACCCACCTTGAGTCGCGATGAAACCGACACCAGCCTGATCTTGGTCGACCTGGGCCGTGGGCGTCAGCGCATGGGCGCCAGTGTTTTGGCACAAGTTTTGGATCAAACAGACACAGCAACCCCAGATTTGGACGATCCCCAAGATCTGGTGCGGCTGGTGGGCGCCATCAATGCATTGCGTGCCCAAGGGCAACTGCTGGCGTACCACGATAAAAGCGACGGCGGCTTGATGGCCTGCGTTGCCGAAATGGCTTTTGCAGGCAAGGTTGGCGTGGCACTCAACGTCGATATGTTGATCACCGAGGGCGACGGCATCAGCGACAGCCGCATGGACTATGGCGACGCAAAAAACTGGGCTTCGCAGGTGGGAGCCAGACGCGCCGAGCAAACCGTCAAGGCGCTGTTCAATGAAGAGCTTGGCGTGGTCATACAGGTGCGACGCGCCGACCGAGACGCCACACTGCGCACCCTGCGCGAGCATGGCTTGGGGGCATGCTCACACGTGATCGGTGCCACCCGCACCGACGCGTCAAGCATCGAAATGGGCAAAGGCGAACTGCAGGTTTGGCGCGACACCCAATGCCAATTCAGGGCCAAAGTAGAGGACCTCTACCAAGTTTGGGACAGCGTGAGCTGGAAGATGGCCCAACGGCGCGACAACCCCGAATGTGCCGACAGCGAGCACGCCATGGCCGGTGCTTGGCAAGATCCAGGCCTTCATGTTCACTTGAACTTTGACCCTGCAGAGGCCCAAGCGCCAGCGTTTGTCGGGCAAGCCAAGCCTCGGGTGGCCATTTTGCGCGAGCAAGGTGTCAACTCGCACATCGAAATGGCCTACGCATTTGATG
>CBFIFT010000184.1:0-253 GCA_965661935.1 Burkholderiaceae bacterium
CGCCGCAGCATTGCCCCAAACTGGGCCCCAGCGCAACACGCTGCAAGTCCGGCTCTTGCCCCCAAGCGGGCGCAACGCCCTGATCGAGCAGGTCTCTTGCACGGGCGATGGCGTCCCACTCTAAGTTGCCGCCGCCGATTGTGTTGACCATGGCGTCAGGCCATATGGCCATCCACGCGCCCACCTCGCGCGGTCCAGAGCCTTGGACTCTGGCCACCCGAACCAGTATGGCATCGGCCTCAGCGAGCCGCTC
>CBFIFT010000184.1:263-2094 GCA_965661935.1 Burkholderiaceae bacterium
ACGCTTGTAAGGCGAGCGAACTCACCGCGTCACGCGTGGGCCTTGGCTTTGGCAGCCTCGCAAGCCAACAAGATGCGCTCTGGCGTGGCAGGCGCATCCAGATGCACCTCAGCCTGGTGATTGACGCTGGCTGCCACCGCATCGCGCAGGGCAAAGAACGTCGACAAGCCCAGCATCAAAGGTGGCTCGCCCACTGCTTTGCTGTGAAATGGCGTGGGCTTGAGGTTGCGACCATTGAACAGCGAGACGTTGAAGTGCTCAGGCACATCACCAGCCACTGGAATTTTGTAGGTGCTGGGGCCATGCGTGAGCAGTTTGCCGCGCTTGTCCCAAATGCATTCTTCCATGGTCAGCCAGCCCATACCCTGAACAAACGCGCCTTCGATTTGCCCCTTGTCGATGGCTGGGTTGATGCTTTGACCCACGTCATGAACGATGTCTACAGCCTTGAGCCACCACTCGCCGGTGCGCGTATCGATCTCTACCTCGCTGACGGCTGCGCCGTAGCAATAGTAGTAAAAAGCCTTGCCTTGCAAGGTCATGAAGTCGTACTTGATTTCGGGCGTCATGTAGAAGCCCGTCACCGACAGCCCGACACGCTCAATCCAAGCCTGCTTGGCAAGGTCGGCCCAGGCCACAGAGCGCCCACCGCCGTGCGCGCAATTGTTGGCAAACGTCACCTCGCTGGCCTCGCAGCCCAACATGCCGGCAGCCACAGGTGCCAAGCGCTCGCGCATCTGCTGCGTCGCGTTCATGATGGCGGCGCCGTTGATGTCCGCACCGCTCGACGCGGATGTGGCGGATGCGTTGGGTACCTTTTGCGAGTCAGTGGCGGTGACGCGCACGCGCGAGACGTCAACACCCAGGCCGTCCGCGCACACCTGAGCCATTTTGGTGTTCAAGCCTTGGCCCATTTCGGTGCCGCCGTGGTTGCAGCTGATTGAACCGTCCATATAAATGTTCAACAGCGCGCCACCTTGGTTCAGCATGGTGGCGGTGAAGCTGATGCCGAACTTCAGCGGCACCAAGGCCAAACCGCGCTTTTTATGGCGGTTGCTGGCATTGAAGGCTTCGACCGATTGGCGTCGCTTGGCGTACTCAGCCTGTTGCTCTACTTCAGCCATGACTTTGTCGCCCACCCAGTCTTCGATCAACTGACCGTACTGGGTGGTCATGGTGTCTGGCGAACCGGACACTTCAGGCGATTGGTAGAGGTTGAGTTTGCGCACCTCAAGCGGATCTTTGCCCAACTTGTTGGCGATTTGCTCAATGACAGACTCGATGACAAACATGCCTTGGGGCCCACCAAACCCTCTGAAAGCTGTACCGCTTTGCGTGTGAGTCTTGCAGCGGTGACTGATCAATTTCAGGTTGGGGATGTGGTAGCAGTTATCGATGTGCAAGCAAGCACGATCGTTCACAGGGCCTGAGTAGTCTGTGCTGTAGCCACAGCGCGATGCCATGACCACATCGAGCCCCGTGATGCGGCCTTGATCATCGAAACCAACTTGGTAGTCCGCCTTGAAGTCGTGGCGCTTGCCGGTCATCATCATGTCGTCGTCACGATTGACGCGCAATTTCACGGGGCGTTGAAGTTTGAATGCCGCCAGTGCGGCGCTCTGACTGAAGATGCTGGCGTTGCCCTCTTTGCCACCAAACCCACCACCCATGCGTCGGCAAATGACCTCAACATCGTTGGTGCTCAGGTTCAGTGCGGCAGCCGCCTCACGCTGGTTGCCATCGGGGTGCTGTGTCGAGACGTACAACGTCAGCTGACCGTCTTCTTTGGGAACAGCGTAGGTGATCTGGCCTTCCAGGTAGAACTGCTCCT
>CBFIFT010000185.1:0-2068 GCA_965661935.1 Burkholderiaceae bacterium
TGCAGAGCCGCACCCTTCACGCTCTTTGCTTCACATACCGACCTGGCGCGGGCTCTAGGGCTCGGTATGCCGTGCGGGCGCGGCCGTAGTTCTTAGGCGCCGCGACCTTTTTACCAGCCTGTTTGGCAAGCCACACCGACCAGTCCCCCCACCAACTGCCTTTGTGCTCAGTGGCATCGGCAATCCAATCTTGGACACCCGCAGGAAAGCTCTTGTCCGATCCAATCCAATGCGAACGCTTGCCCTTGCTCGCGGGGTTGATGACGCCGGCAATGTGACCTGAGGCTCCCATCACAAAACGCTTAGGCCCCGCCCAGTGCTGCGTGGTCGCATAAGCCCCACCGATGGGGACAATGTGGTCTTCGCGCGAGCCGTAAATGTAGGCGGGAATATTGACTTGGCTGAAATCAAGCGCCTCACCACACACCACCGCCTCACCCGGCTTCACCAACCGGTTTTCTAAATAGGTGTTGCGCAAATACCAGGCATACATGGGGCCGGGCAAATTGGTCGAGTCGCTGTTCCAGTAGAGCAAGTCAAAGGGTGGCGGCGCTTCGCCTTTCAGGTAGTTGCCCACCACATAGTTCCAGACCAAGTCATTTGGACGCAGGAACGAGAACGTCGTCGCCAAGTCTTGACCAGGCAACAAGCCGCCTTTGGCAAATTGGAGCTCGCGCATTTTGACAAAGGCCTCGTCAATGAACACGTCCAACACACCTGTATCGGAGAAGTCCAAGAGCGTGGTCAAGAACGTCACACTGCGCACAGGCGACTCGCCTCGCGCGCTCAGCACGGCCAATGCATTGGCCAAAATGGTTCCACCAACGCAAAAACCCAAAGCGTTGATTTCGGGTTGCTGAGTGATGTCCTGTGCGACTCGGATGGCCTCCATCGCGCCGCTCTCAACGTAGTCGTCCCAAGTGACATCGCGCATGGACTCATCGGGGTTGCGCCAACTGACGACAAAAGTGCGGTGTCCTTGATCGACTGCGTACCTGACCAACGAGTTCTCAGGCTGCAAGTCCAAGATATAAAACTTGTTGATGCAAGGCGGCACCAGCAGCAAAGGCCTCTGATAAACCTGTTTGGTCAAAGGCTTGTACTCAACGAGCTGAAAGAGCTCGTTTTCAAAAACCACGGCGCCCTCACTGGTGGCGACGTTCTTGCCCACCTCAAATGCCGACTCATCCGTCATCGAGACGTGGCCTTTTCGCAGATCACCCACCAAGTTCAACGCACCTTGCACCAAGCTGCCGCCTTCGGTTTCAACGGCACGCTGAAGCGCGTCCGCATTGAAGGCCAAAAAGTTGCTGGGTGCCGTGGCGTCAACCCATTGCTGCACGGCAAACTGGACCCGCTGCCTGGTCTTGGCATCGCCCTCAACCGCGTCAGCCAGCGCCAGCAGCGCCCTGGCATTCAGCAAGTAACTTGCAGCCACGTAAGACGAGACAGGGTTGCCCGACCAAGCCTCGCTGTTGAAACGCCGGTCGCTGACTGAGCCTCCCTGCATGCCTTGGTTCCACAACGCGGCGGCTTGCTCCGCGTAGGATTTTTGTATCTCAACCAACTTTTCAGGGTTGACGCTCACCTGATGCCCAGTGATGCCTTGCAACCACTGGCTTGCGTCGGGCATGGTCCCGGGCATCTGAGGCATGGCCGCAAACCCGGCTACAGGCCAATGAGGCGGCAAGCCTTGAGCAGAACCAAAGGCTTTGGACATTGACTCGACCAGCGCGCCTTGCCATTGTCCCCACAGCGCAGTCCAGTCATTGGGTTGACTCATACTCTCTCCTTGGATCTGTTGGGTTCGTATCAGCCGTGCTCAATACGTCGAAAGAATCAACATCAATTATGAGTGTTCGGGCTTCCAATAAGCTGACGAATTCATCTGTTTTGAGAGTTTTAACATGTACATAGTCATCATTGCTTGGATGTATGTTGCGGTCATGATGGCAGTGGCCGAAGCCGTGGCGCCCAATGGGGGGCTATTGGGTGCCATCACCACATTCATTTTTTATGGCGTATTTCCTGCCGCGTTGTTGGCCTATATTCTGAGCACACCGGCCCG
>CBFIFT010000186.1:0-1992 GCA_965661935.1 Burkholderiaceae bacterium
AGCGCGCCCGTCGTTTATTTCCCCTCGATCGGGTGCCGACCAAACGCATAGAAAGGTTGATCGTGCTCAGAGATGTGCGCTCGCTGGCGAGCTTGTTGACGGGGACTGGCTTGCTGGTCATGGGGGCGGGTTTGATGTTCTCGTTGTTGGGGACTCGCGCCAGCAGCGCTGACTTCTCGCCTTTGGTGACAGGTCTGGTGATGTCGGCCTATTTCGCTGGCTTCGTTGCGGGCGTGTATTGGTGCCCTCTGGTCATTCGGCGGGTCGGCCACATTCGCGCCTTTGCTGCGATGGCGTCCATTGCATCGACCATGCCCGTGTTGCACGCCCTGTGGATTCACCCGGTTTATTGGGGCGTGTTGCGAGCCATCACCGGGGTGTGCCTTGTAGGCTTGTACATCGCCATCGAGAGCTGGCTCAACATGTCGTCGACCAAAGTCAACCGGGGCCGCGTGTTTGGGGCCTACACCACCGTGTCTTGGTTGGCCTCTGCTGCAGGTCAATGGTTGCTTTTGGTGGGGCAAACCATTGAGTTTGCACCCTACGTCTTGGCCTCTGTGTTGCTGTCGCTGGCGCTGGTGCCCATCAGCACGACCTCGGTCAAGGAGCCTTTGGTGGTCGAGGTACCCAAACTGCAGTGGCAGTTTTTGTGGGGTGCCTCGCCCATCGGCGTCATTGGCGGCATCGCGTCAGGCTTGAGTCTGGGTGCGTTCTTTGGCTTGGGGGCTGTGTTTGGGGCGAGCGTGGGTTTTGATGAAGCGGGCGTGGCGTCGTTCATGGCCTTGACCATCATGGGCGGGGCGTTGGCGACTTGGCCGCTGGGGTCTTGGAGTGACCGCATCGATCGCCGCGTGGTCATCGCCTCAGCGTGTGCGGTAGGGTTGCTGTTGGCTGGTATGGGCTACCTATTGACACTTTGGGAGTTGGCGGCAGCCTTGCCGGTGCTGGGTTTTTTGCTCGGCATGTACCTATTCCCTGTGTACGGATTGAGTGTGGCGCATGGCAACGACTGGGTAGAGCCCAGTCGAACCCTGGATATGACGGGTGGGCTTTTGTTGATGCATGGCATTGGTGCTGCGCTGGGCCCGACTTTGGCGGGCGCGCTGATGGGGCTTTTGGGTGCATCGGCGCTGATGTTGTACCTGGCCGCGATTGCAGCGGCTTATGGTGGCTTCGTGCTGTGGCGCTTGAAGCACTACTCTGCGGTGCCCGAAGAAGAGAAGTTTGACTTTGTGCCGCTCACTGAGGGCGTGTCACCAGCGGTTTTGCAGCTGGCGCCCAATGTGGGTGATGACCCAGAGGGGCCGCCGGTGCCTGATGGCTTGAGCGATTTGGGTGGCTCAGTTCACACCGAGGACGACCCAACAGAGCCCACGCCAGCAGCTTAGGTGGCGCTGAGCTGCGCGGGGGCCATGGCCAGCAGAGCGCGGTGAATGCGCTCGGCGGTCTCGAGTGGCCGTTCCATGGGATACAGGTGACTGCCCTCGATGTCTTGCCAGCGATCGCCAGGATCTGTGCCCACCAGTTGGCGCAACGGGCCTTCGCCCAACTGGCGCATTTCCGAAGAGCGGGTACCGCGGATGAATGCCAGCGGCGCTTGGAGCGGATGCCGCTTGAGCAGGCGCGGTACATGGTGAGGCAGGCTGTTGTAAATGGCCGTCTCGACGTCTCTGGAAAACGCCAACTCGACGTGACTGCCCTCGGGCTCGCCGACTTCACGGAAACCGTGTGCCACATAGTCACGCAGAACATCGGGGTCCCAAGCCGCGAAATGGGGCTTCTTTTGAAAGCTCTCGAATACCGCTTCGCGGCTGGGCCATTGCTGGCGGCGTCGGCGACTGCCGCGCGCTGGCGAGACGCGGTTGATCAAAGGCGTTTGCTTGATCAGCGCCAATGCGGGCGAGCGCCAGGCTGCGACCAGTGGTGAGTCGAGCATGATCACGCCTCGCACGGGGTGTCTGCCCAACCGGGGGTGCTGGGCCGCACACATCA
>CBFIFT010000187.1:0-1975 GCA_965661935.1 Burkholderiaceae bacterium
TATGGCGAACGTGCCCGCCGCGCCAGCACGGCGATGGCGAGTGCCACGGCAGAGCGCAAGGCCACGGCCTTGAGAACATTGGCGCAGCGCCTGCGTGCAGAGCGTGAGTCCTTGCAAGCGGCCAATGCAATTGACGTCGCTGCCGCCCAAGCAGCCGGGCTAGATGCCCCCATGGTGGATAGGCTCAAGCTGTCTGATGCTGCTTTGGAAACCTGCGCGCTGGGGTGTGAGCAGTTGGCCAGCATGGCTGACGTGATCGGAGAAATCTCGGGCATGACCGAGCAGCCCAGCGGCATTCGCGTGGGTCAAATGCGTGTTCCCATTGGCGTGTTCGGCATGATTTACGAAAGCCGGCCCAACGTGACCATCGAGGCAGCTAGCCTGGCCATCAAGAGTGGCAATGCAGTCATTTTGCGGGGCGGCTCTGAGGCCATCCACGCCAACCAAGCTCTGGTCAAAGTGGTCGGGCAAGCCCTGCAAGATGCAGGCCTGCCAGAGGACGCCGTGCAACTGGTTGCCACCACAGACCGGGCCGCGGTGGGCCAGTTGATTGCCATGCCTGAATTTGTCGATGTGATCATTCCCCGCGGCGGTAAAGGTTTGATTGAGCGCGTCAGCGCAGAAGCCAAAGTCCCGGTGATCAAGCACTTGGACGGCAATTGCCATACCTATGTGGACGATCCATGCGACATCGATCAGGCCGTGCGCATCACAGACAACGCCAAGACGCAAAAGTACAGCCCGTGCAACGCGACCGAAAGCCTGTTGGTGGCGCGCGGCGTGGCCGCTGATTTTCTGCCCCGCATTGGACAAATTTTTGCCCAAAAGGGTGTCGAAATGCGCTGCTGCCCCGAAGCCATGGCCCTACTCGGTGGCATCGAGGGTGCCCAGATCCAGGCGGCAACGCAGGCTGACTGGTCAACCGAATACTTGGCACCCATCATCTCAATCAAAGTGGTCGACGGCTTGGATGCGGCGGTGGCGCACATCAACCAGTATTCAAGCCACCACACCGAGGCGATACTCACCACCCACCACGTGCACGCCCAGCGATTCATGCGCGAAGTGGACTCAGCGAGCGTGATCGTGAATGCAAGCACGCGCTTTGCCGACGGCTTTGAATACGGGCTCGGCGCCGAGATCGGCATCTCTACTGACAAGTTTCATGCCCGCGGTCCAGTGGGTGTGCTCGGTTTGACGTCGCTCAAGTACGTGGTGCTGGGTCAAGGCGAGATTCGCGGCTGATACAGCCACCGCATTGAACAGCTTGTATTCGTGAGCAACGCCCCCATATAAGAACAACGCAGGTCGGCTTGCCGCTTCTGAACCCACCCCCCCCCGCGTGGTTTAGCCACATTTCAAAGAGGTCATCATGGTCCCCCATCTGGTCACGGCGCTCACAGGCCCAATCAACGAATTAGAACAGCGCATGCTCGAGTCCATGCCAGCCATCGAGCGCTGGTTTAGGCTGGAGTGGATGGAGCACACGCCGCCGTTTTACTCATCGGTTGACATACGCAATGCTGGCTTCAAGCTGGCGCCCGTTGACACCAACTTGTACCCAGCAGGTTGGAACAACTTAACCGAAGAAATGCTGCCTCTGGCGGTCCAGGCTGCCATGGCGGCGATTGAAAAAATATGCCCAGAGGCCAAAAACCTTTTGCTGGTACCCGAGAACCACACCCGCAACACCTTTTACCTCTCCAACGTGGCGCAGCTGCAGCGCATCTTCAATCAAGCGGGCCTCAACGTCAGGTTGGGGAGCTTGAGCCCAGAGATCACCGAAGAGACGCAGCTCAACTTGCCCAATGGCGAACAAATCACCTTGGCACCATTGATCCGCGAAGGGCGGCGACTGACGCTCAAAAACTTTGACCCCTGCACCGTGTTGATGAACAACGACCTGAGTGCGGGCACGCCAGGCATCTTGGAGAATTTGCACGAGCAGTTTTTGTTGCCACCCTTGCACGCGGGC
>CBFIFT010000188.1:0-1962 GCA_965661935.1 Burkholderiaceae bacterium
TCCACTGCACGCGCTGTGTCCGATTTGGTCAAGAGATTGCTGGCCAAATGGAGCTGGGCATGTCACATCGTGGCGAGCACTCTGAGATTGAGACCTTTTTGGGCGAGAGCGTGGACTCCGAACTCTCGGGCAACATGATCGACGTTTGTCCGGTGGGCGCGCTGACCAGCAAGCCGTTCCGATACAACGCACGCACTTGGGAGCTGTCGCGCCGCAAGAGCGTGAGCCCGCATGACAGCACCGGTGCCAATTTGGTCGTCCAAGTGAAGAACCACCGCGTGATGCGGGTGGTGCCCTTCGAGAACGATGCAGTCAACGAGTGTTGGCTGGCCGATCGTGACCGCTTCTCATACGAGGCCTTGAACTCGGACCAGCGTTTGACGCAGCCGATGGTCAAGCAAGGCGGTGAGTGGAAAGAAGTCGACTGGACCACAGCCCTCGAGTATGTGGCCAATGGCATTGGTCAAATCCAAAGAGACCACGGTGTCCAGGCACTGGGCGCGTTGGTCAGCCCTCATGCAACCACCGAAGAGTTGCACTTGGCCACCCAGCTGGTGCGCGGCTTGGGCTCAGACAACATAGACCATCGCTTGCGCCACGCTCAGTGGCCCAAGTTCGAAGGCGTGCGCTATTTGGGTATGGATATCCAGGGGCTCAGTCACTTAGGACATGCACTGGTGGTGGGCAGCCGTTTGCGCAAAGATCACCCGCTTTTTGCTGCCAGAATTCGCCAGTCGGTTCGACGCGGTGGTGTGGTGGACGTGATCGGATCCGATCGTGAGTTCAAGGGCGGCGACGACTGGGCTATGCCCGTTAGGTATCACATGAGTGGTGCACCAGCCCAGTGGACACAGTTGTTGGCGCAGGTGGCAGCGGCTGTTGCTCAAATCAAAGGTGTAACAGCACCCGTGAATGTTGCCGCTGATGAGACTGCATTGGCCATTGCTCAAAGCCTGATTGAATCAGACCAAGCGGCTGTTTTGTTCGGTAACGCGAGTGCCCACCATGCACAAAACACATCGCTATTGGCTTTGGGCCAATTCATTGCGCAGCACACGGGTGCCAGCGTGGGTTACCTGACCGAGGCAGCCAACACTGTCGGTGCGCAAGCCGTGGGTGCGCAACCCATGGGAGAAGGTCTTTGTGCCAGCGACATGTTGCATGGCAAAGCCAAGGCGTTGCTGTTGTTGAACGTCGAGCTAGGTCACGACGCGGGCGACGCGGCCTTGCTGCCAGATCAACTGGCAGGCTGCGAAATGATCGTCAGCTTGAGCGCGTTCAAGGATGCCAACATGGCACACGCCGATGTCATGCTGCCCATTGCTCCATTTACCGAAACATCCGGTACGTTTGTCAACGCTGCTGGCTTAGCGCAAAGTTTCCATGCGGTGGTGAAGCCTTTGGGGCAGACCCGCCCTGGTTGGAAAGTGCTGAGGGTGCTGGGCAATATGCTTGGGCTCGACGGCTTTGATTTCAACTCATCTGAAGAGGTTCGCGCCGCTGCGAGCGTTGAGCCTGGTCAAGTGATCAAGGGCCTCTCTAACCAGACGGCCGCGAGTATTCAGCTCGATTGCGTTGAGCACACGCCGCGCGTGGCGGGTATTTATCAACTCGACGCTTTGGTGCGCCGAGCGCCCGCGCTGCAAATGACCGCAGATGCGCGTCTTGAGGGGGTTGCATGATTGATGCTATGTTCAATTGGGGGCTGGGTTTGAGCGACGCCGCATGGTGGGCCTCAAGCGGCTGGCCTGTGGTGTGGAGCCTGATCAAGATCGTGGCTGTGCTTGCACCATTGATGGGCGCCGTGGCGTATTTGACCCTTTGGGAGCGCCGCTTGCTGAGTTTCATGCAAGTGCGTTTGGGCCCCAACCGCGTGGGTCCCATGGGCCTTTTGCAGCCCATTGCGGATGCGGTCAAACTGTTGACCAAAGAGCTGATCCAACCCAGTGCGGCAAGCCAAGG
>CBFIFT010000189.1:0-1958 GCA_965661935.1 Burkholderiaceae bacterium
CGTGACCTGCGCGAGCCAGCTGCTGAGCGGCTGCCATACCAGCTGGTCCAGAACCCACAATCGCGACTTTTTTTCCTGTCTTGCTACTTGGCGGCTGAGGCTGCACCCAGCCTTCCGCCCAGGCGCGGTCAATGATGGCGTGCTCGATCGATTTGATACCAACAGCATCGCTGTTGAAATTCAAAGTACAAGCCGCTTCACAAGGCGCGGGGCAAATGCGCCCTGTGAACTCTGGGAAGTTATTGGTGGAGTGCAACACCTCTATCGCATGACGCCACTGATTGCTGTAAACCAAGTCATTGAAGTCAGGAATGATGTTGTTCACTGGGCACCCGTTGTTACAAAAGGGCGTGCCGCAATCCATGCACCGAGCCGCTTGCGTTGATGCGGCCTTGTCATCCAAGCCAATGACGAACTCTTTGTAATGCCTAACCCGTTGCTCTGGTGCCTCATAGCTCTCAGAGACGCGTTCAAACTCCATGAATCCAGTTGCTTTTCCCATGGTCAATCCTTTTGAAGTTTAGGCCGTAGCCTTCGCAGATTTCTCTTCGCTTTTCGCCGCCGCTTTGGCCTGCATCTCACCCAACGCACGCTTGTATTCATGAGGAAACACCTTCACAAACTTCGCGCGTGCGGTGGACCACTGATCCAACAAGTCACGAGCACGCTTGGAGCCGGTGAGTCGCAAATGTTCGCTGATCATGTGCTTGAGCTGTGCTTCGTCGGTTTGCTGACGGTGCCAAATGGCGGGGTCTAACTTAGCCCGTTGCTCAGCATCGCTGAGCACTGGGTCTAGCGCGACCATGGCAGGGTTACACCGCTCATGGAACGTGCCATCGGCGTCATACACGTAGGCAACACCACCACTCATACCAGCCGCAAAATTGCGTCCCGTTTCACCCAGAACGGCCACGGTACCGCCCGTCATGTACTCACAGCCGTGGTCCCCTGTCCCTTCCACCACGGCTTGAGCGCCCGAGAGGCGCACGGCAAACCGCTCACCTGCGACGCCGCTGAAAAATGCCTCGCCGCGAGTTGCGCCGTACAACACCGTGTTACCCACGATGATGTTGCTGGCCGCGTCGCCGCGGAAATCCAAACTGGGGCGCACGATGATACGACCGCCACTCAGCCCTTTACCGGTGTAGTCGTTGGCCTCACCAATCAGACTCAAGGTGATGCCGTTGGCGAGAAATGCCCCAAACGACTGACCACCAGTGCCCTCGAGTTGAATGTGCAACGTATCGTCAGGCAAGCCCTCTGGTCGCAATCTGACCAGCTCGCCAGAGAGCATGGCACCCACGGTGCGGTTGACGTTGCGGGCTTGGTCCATGAATTTGACCTTCTCACCCTTGTCTAGAGCGGCACGAGACTTCTCAATCAACCGCTGATCCAGCGCCTTGTCGAGACCGTGGTCTTGCGTCTCGGTGTGGAAACGCGAGACGTCGTCCGGCATAGGCGGGCGATAGAACAAACGGGTGAAGTCCAAACCCTTGGCTTTCCAATGCTCGACGCCTTGGCGGGTGTCCAAGAGCTCTGTGTGACCAATCAAGTCATCGAATTTGCGCACACCCAGCTGAGCCATGATTTGTCGCACTTCTTCTGCCACAAAGAAGAAATAGTTGACCACGTGCTCAGGTTGGCCCGTGAATTTTTCGCGCAGCACAGGGTCTTGCGTCGCCACACCGACTGGACAGGTGTTTAAGTGACATTTGCGCATCATGATGCAACCTTCGACCACCAATGGTGCGGTGGCAAAGCCAAACTCATCTGCACCCAACAATGCACCGATGACCACATCACGACCGGTCTTCATTTGTCCGTCGGCTTGCAAGCGCACTCGCCCACGCAAACGGTTCATCACGAGCGTTTGCTGGGTTTCAGCCAACCCGATTTCCCACGGCGAGCCTGCGTGCTTGATTGAGCTGAGAGGCGATGCGCCCGTGCCGCCATCGTGC
>CBFIFT010000190.1:0-1915 GCA_965661935.1 Burkholderiaceae bacterium
TGGACCACCGTTGGCGACTTTGCCGACCAACAAACGCTCGAGGCGCTTGAACGCGTCGTTTTCAACAATGCGCAACTGGTCGTTCAAATCCAAGCGGAAGCGCTTGAGCTCATCGTCAATGATTTGCTGTGCGCGGCGATCGCGCTCAATGCCTTCACGGGTGAAGACTTGAACGTCAATGACCGTGCCTTGTGAACCTTGATCCACACGCAGGGAGGTGTCTTTGACGTCAGATGCTTTTTCACCAAAGATGGCGCGCAGCAGTTTTTCTTCAGGGGTCAGCGTGGTTTCGCCTTTGGGCGTGACCTTGCCAACCAACACATCACCAGGCGACACTTCGGCACCCACGTAGATGATCCCAGACTCATCCATGCGGTTGAGTTGTTGCTCAGCCAAGTTGGGGATATCGCGGGTGATCTCTTCTGCACCAAGCTTGGTGTCACGCGCCATCACAACCAGCTCTTCAATGTGGATCGAGGTGTAGCGGTCCTCTGCAACCACGCGCTCAGAGATGAGGATGGAGTCTTCGAAGTTGTACCCGTTCCATGGCATGAACGCGACCAGCATGTTTTGGCCCAAGGCCAATTCACCCAAGTCGGTCGATGCGCCGTCGGCCACCACGTCACCCTTGGCGATCACGTCGCCCTTGCTGACGATGGGGCGCTGATGGATGTTGGTGTTCTGGTTAGAGCGCTGGTATTTGATCAGGTTGTAGATGTCGACACCGACTTCGCCCGCCTGAGCTTCCGCATCGTTCACGCGCACCACAATGCGGGTGGCATCAACGTAATCAACCACACCACCACGCACTGCCGTCACGACGGTGCCTGAGTCAACGGCTGCGACGCGCTCGATACCTGTACCAACCACCGCCTTTTCAGGCCGCAGCACTGGCACGGCTTGGCGTTGCATGTTGGCGCCCATCAGTGCGCGGTTGGCGTCGTCGTGCTCCAAGAACGGCACGATGGATGCGGCAACAGAAACGATCTGTGCAGGCGACACGTCCATGTAGTTGATGCGATCTGCGCTCACCAACACGGATTCGCCTTTTTCACGCGCAGAGATCAAATCACCCACCAATTCGCCTGCTTCATTCAGGGGCGCGTTGGCTTGAGCGATGACATGTTTGCCTTCTTCAATCGCTGACAAGTAGTCGATCTCTTTGGTTACTTTGCCATCAACAACCCGGCGATATGGGGTTTCAATGAAACCGTATTCGTTCAGGCGCGCATACAGCGCAAGTGAGTTGATCAAACCAATGTTTGGACCTTCAGGCGTCTCAATTGGACACACACGGCCATAGTGCGTGACGTGCACGTCGCGCACCTCAAAGCCAGCACGCTCGCGCGTCAAGCCGCCGGGGCCCAAGGCAGACACACGGCGCTTGTGGGTGATCTCAGACAAGGGGTTGGTCTGGTCCATGAACTGAGACAGCTGAGACGCACCAAAGAACTCTTTCAACGCCGCCGAGATCGGCTTAGAGTTGATCAGGTCATGGGGCATCAATGGCTCTTGCTCTGCTTGACCCAAGCGCTCTTTCACGGCTTTTTCAATCCGCGCCAAACCGGTGCGGTATTGGTTTTCGGCCAGCTCGCCAACGCAACGCACGCGGCGATTGCCCAAGTGGTCAATGTCATCCACGTCGCCACGGCCATTGCGCAAGTCAACCAAGATTTTGACAACCGCCAAAATGTCTTCGTTAGAGAGGACGCGTTCGCCTTCGCTCTCACTGCGACCCACGCGGGCGTTGAACTTCATGCGCCCAACGCGTGACAGATCATAGGTATCTGGGTTGTAGAACAACCGCTGGAACAAGGCCTGAACCGCGTCTTCGGTGGGTGGCTCACCAGGGCGCATCATGCGATAAATCGCCACACGGGCAGCGAATTCGCCATTGGTGTCGTCGGTGCGCAAG
>CBFIFT010000191.1:0-1817 GCA_965661935.1 Burkholderiaceae bacterium
TATTGATGGGTTGTATGATGGGTAGAGGTATGAATATACTTATTTATATGGGTATTTATACGGACGTCCATCCGCCACTTTAGATACTTGATCAGTTTACTGGTCGCCAACCTCTTCGGTCGAAGAGGTTTTTTTTTGTCTCAGTCAGGACGATTGACCGCTGGCAGAGCTGTTGTAATCGACTTGTCGATTTGTCACTTGCACCTAGTTGGGCCCCGCATGGGTCTAGCCGTCTCTATTTGGCGATGGATGTGCTCTTTGCTTTGCGCTGCCGTGTTCTGCCGTGTCGTAGCCGCCACAAGCAACAGTGCCGATAATTTGGGTGTACCGGTTTTTTGAGCGAATCAATGGGATTTTTGGAACAATCACGATGAATCACGCAATGACATTAGCCGCCTGGCGGATTGCTACGGCCTGCTTGATTTTGATCGTTTACGGTTGGGCGTGGAAGCTTCCACTCACCGGCAACGGTTTGGGTGTGACTGTGTTGTGGTGGCTGGTGGGCGTGCCTGTAGTGATTGGCTCAGTGCGGCGCCTGGCGCCGCGGAGTCTGCGCACTGTGGCCTGGCTCTTATACGGCGTGTTTGGCCTTGACTTGGGCATTCAGTTGGTACTGCAGGGCTTTTTCGGGGTCATGCCACAGCCTGCCATTGTTGCCGAGGCACTGGCCAACTCGAACGGCGCGGAGGTGTTTGAATTTGTCAACAGCCAATGGCGCAGCCTGACTTTGGCTTTCGCGGGCCTACTCATGATGTTGGGCTTGGCATGGGTGGAGTGCACTCGGATTGAGAAGGGCGTTTCAAGTCCTCAAGCTGTTCAAAGGAGCAATGCCCGAGTTCACTGGTTGGCTCGTGCGGGCCTGATTTTTCAGTGGTCTCTCGTTGTGTTTTTTGTGTTGCTGCACTTGAATCCCACGATGTTGAGAGGGCACCCAGCGTTGCGCATGCCGGTGTATTACCAGCGCTACGTCGACTCTGTTGAAGAGATCAAAGAAATGGCTGCGGCGAGAGCCCGTTTCAAGGCAATGTTGAGTCCGCAATCCATCCGCACCGAGCTGAGCGGTGCAGCGCCCGGAGGCGCACATGCAATCAAAATCTTGGTCATTGGGGAAAGCAGCAACAGAAGCAATTGGTCACTCTTTGGCTACGAGCGGGACACGACAGCCCCTCTGGATAAGTTGATTTCGGCGCATCCGAAAGAGTTTCAAGTTTTCCCAAATGCCTTCTCGGTGGATGCGTTCACTCTGCCCTCATTGACCCAAGCGTTGATGTTTGGCGAAAAAGGCGCTAGCCCTTTGATCCGTGGGCCCGACATTTTTCAGATGGCGCAGGCCGCTGGCTACCAAGTGCAGTGGCTGTCAAATCAGCCCAAGGGCGAGGGTTGGTTTGCAGCGATTGCGGACAGCGCGGATCGACAGTTATTTATCAACAGCGGAAACTGGCGAGACAGTTCTAGCGTAGACAGCGAGTTGTTGCCGGTTATTTTTGCAGCGATGGAGAGCCAATACCCCGCGCCACAACTGCTGGTGATTCATGGGCTAGGTCAGCATTTCTTTTACGAACAACGTTGCCCCAAGGGTGAGATGCGATACCTTGACCGGGTGGACGGGGTGACTCGGCAGTTGGCGGCTGAAGGTCGCAAGCAAAGCACCATTGAGGGCCGCAATGCCTACGACTCTGCCGTGTATTGCGGCGCTCAATTTTTAAGGCAAATTGTCACCCACGCGCAAGATGCCGCGCGAAGAAACAAGACCCCCATTGATCTGCTTTACTTTTCTGATCATGGTCAGGAGGTTGGGCACAATGCGGATGTCGCAA
>CBFIFT010000192.1:0-1722 GCA_965661935.1 Burkholderiaceae bacterium
AGTGGTCACAACGGCGGCGATGGCTATGCCATGGCTGCTCAATTGGCCAAAGACTTGCGAGGCACCGGATGCCAAGTGCTGACCATGGATGTGGGTGACTCACTACCCAAGCCAGCCACCCGACGCATGAAAGCACAGGCATTGGCAGCGGGCGCAACCCCGATCACCACATGGCCAACCGCACCAGACTTGGTCGTAGATGCCGTGTTGGGTCTGGGCGCGCAAGGCGCGCCCCGTTCGCCGGTCATATCGATTTTGCGTCAACTGCTAGGTGCCCCCGCTTGTCTTTGCATCGACCAACCGAGTGGCCTTGACACCAACACTGGTGAATGGCTGTGCCCCGAAGCCGCGGAATGGACCGCCCTTGCCCAACAAAATCGGCATACCCTCTGCTTTCTGACGGCCAAACCTGGCCTATTTACGGGCGCTGGTCGCGACTGGGCGGGGGAAGTGTGGGTAGCCAAGCTCGGGGCGAGCGATCCCCGATTGCAGCCTGACGCGGTGTTGTGGAATCAAAGTTTGAAACAGCACGCGCGGCCACATCAATCGCACAAAGGAACCCGAGGGGATGTCTTTGTTGTGGCGGGACAAGGCCCAGATCAAGGGCACCCCGGTATGCTGGGTGCTGGCGTTCTGGCCGCCAGAGCGGCCCTACACGGTGGGGCTGGGCGGGTGACTTGGGTGCCAATGGGCCAGGGAACTCCAGCTATCGACTGGGTGCAGCCCGACATCATGGTCCGCGACTCACAGCAGTGGCTTGGCAGCGCAGTGCCGGAGTCCAGTGTTTGGGTCATGGGCTGCGGTGCAGGCGCATCTATAGAGCCATTTTTGGCTCGTGCCCTTGATCACGCAGGCCCTTTGGTCTTGGATGCCGATGCCCTCAACCACATGGCTTTGCTGCCGAAGTCAACGCAACACCAATGGCGCATCCGCGCCAGCGCAAAGCAACACACACAAGTCATGACGCCCCACCCACTTGAGGCTGCGCGCTTGCTCAACACATCAACTCGCGAGGTACAAGCCAATCGCCTGCACGCGGCACAGCAGCTGGCGCATGTCTGGCATGCGGTGGTCGTTTTGAAGGGTTCAGGAACCGTGATCGCCGCGCCCGGAATGCCCGCATTGATCAACGCCAGCGGCAATGCGCAACTGGGTGTGGCAGGCACAGGTGATGTGCTGGCTGGCTTGATCGGCGCCCACTTGGCGCAAAGCAATGCTGGGGCTCGGCAAGACTTATATAGTGTTCAACAACTGGTTGCATCGGCCGTCTGGGAACACGGACGTGCGGCTGACCTGTGGCCCAAAAATCACAGGTTGAGCGCCAGCGAGCTCACGCGCGCCATCGCCTCGATGTGACCCTGCGGCCCTTGGCACTAGATCAACACCGACTGAGCCACTTGCAAAATCAAAATCAAGGCGATCGGTGACAAGTCAACGCCCCCCACCACTGGAATGAAACGCCGCAACGGAGCCATGATGGGGTCAATCAGTCTAGACAGCACGTAATAGCCATTCGACTGAGGCTGAATCCAGCTCAGAATGGCATAACCTAGGACCAAGAAAAACAGGCCCTGCAACACGGTTCGCAGCAACATTTTGAATGCCAAGGTCGGAACCAGCAACAGCAAGACACCGCTGTTGGCGTATTGAGACCCACCTGACACCGCCAAGCCAGCCCACAACCCCCCGTATGCCAGCGCCAGTCTCACCGCCGCCACCAAG
>CBFIFT010000193.1:0-1712 GCA_965661935.1 Burkholderiaceae bacterium
TGATCCAACTGACGTGAACACCGACGCAATGTCGCCCGAGTTCGCTGACGGAGACACGCGGCGCTAACGTGGATCAGTTGCCACGAGGTGCAAAAGCCAAAGCCCACCACAGTAGAGACAGGCCCATTTCCGGGCTATGTGAAAAAAGTCCGATTCGGAAGCCAGTGACCCTAAGCGTGAAGAATTGCCCGCCATACGGCTTGGCTTGGCGGGCCGAATGCGTCCGGGACTTCGCCGGCGCGCTCTGTGCGTTGATGCCGTGCAAGGCCAACTGCCCTCACCCACATGGCTTTTGCTGTTGTTTAAAGTGGCCCAAGCGCGCCGATTTAGAGCGTGCAACAATTGGCGGCGATGAACCTCAACAACACACTGCGTTTTGGCTTGGCCTTGTGCCTTTTTTTGATGGGGACCGCTGTGCAAGCGATTGAAGAGCCCACGTACACCGTCGTCAAACAATACGACGCGTTTGAGGTGCGCGCCTATGACCCCTATGTGGTTGCCGAGGTGGCAGTGCCCGGGCCTGAGGCAGATGCTGGCAGCCAGGGCTTTCGGCTGCTGGCGGGCTATATTTTTGGTGGCAATGTGAGCCAACAAAAAATGGAGATGACCGCGCCAGTGACGCAGGTGGCCACCTCTGAAAAAATCGCCATGACTGCGCCGGTGATGCAACAAGCAGAGGCCGAGGGCTTTCTCGTGCAGTTCAAGATGCCAGCGGCGTATAGCCTGGCAACCCTGCCTAAGCCGCTAGACGAGCGTGTGCGTCTGCGCCAAGTGGCCTCTGCCACCTACGCGGTTATCCGCTTTAGTGGTATGTGGACCGATGCCAACTACCAGCGCCATTTGTTGACGTTGCAAACGGCCATTGCCGACAACGGTTTGTCGCCCACGGGCCCGCCGATCTACGCAAGGTACAACGCACCCATAACGCCTTGGTTTTTGCGTCGCAACGAGATTTGGATACCGCTTTGAAGGCCACCGCTCTGATTGCGTCCGCCTTGCTGGCCTAAGCTGTTTTTTGTTGCAGGTATTGCCTAAAGGCTTCGCCGACGTCTGCCCTTGCCAGCGCGAGGTCTACGGTGGCCTGCAAGAAACCAGCTTGGTTACCGCAGTCGTAGCGCCGCCCTTCGTAGCGCAACGCGTACACGGCCTCTTCGCTCAACATGGCGGCGATGGCGTCGGTGAGTTGTATCTCGCCACCAGCGCCTTGGTTTTGTTGGCGGATGTGATGAAACACCCGACTGCTCAGCACGTACCGCCCGGCAATGGCGTAGGTCGATGGTGCCTGCGATGGTTCGGGCTTTTCGACCAAGTTGCTGATGGGCGCCAATGCGTCGGTGCTGCCGCGCACGTCAACAATGCCATAGCGGTTGGTTTGTGATGGGGGGACGTCTTGTGTGGCAATCACGCTGGCCTGGTGCTGCAGGTGCGCCTCGACCAGCTGTTGCATGACGGGTGGCTCGCCGACCATGAGGTCGTCTGCCAGCAAAACGGCAAAGGGTTCGTTGCCGACGATGGGCTGGGCACAAAGCACCGCGTGGCCCAAGCCCAAGGGGCGCGGCTGGCGCACATAAAAGCAGTTCATGTCGTCGGGTTTGATGTCGCGAATCAGCTCTAGCAGCGCGGTTTTGTTTGACCGCTCTAGCGCGGCCTCTAGCTCATGGGCCACGTCAAAGTGGTCCTCGATGGCGCGCTTGTGGCGACCCGTGACAAAG
>CBFIFT010000194.1:0-1701 GCA_965661935.1 Burkholderiaceae bacterium
CAAGCCCTCATGCAGCAGTGGATGGACGCCCTGAGGCCTGGCGGGGTTCTGATGTTTTCCGCACTCGGTCCTCACACATTGGAAGGCCTCAGGCGCATACATGCGAAATACGCTTGGGGTGAAGCCATGGCGCCACTGACTGATATGCACGATTGGGGCGATATGTTGGCTCAGGCTGGTTTTGCGGACCCTGTTATGGATGCCTCGCGATTGAGCCTCACATATTCATCCGCACTGTCATTGCTGAAAGACTTGCGCGCCATGGGTGTCAACACGCACGAAGGCCGATTTGCTGGCTGTCGGGGCCGCTCTTGGCGGCGCGCGTTTGAGGACGCGTTGCAGCGAGAGCTGCCTCGTGACTCAGAAGGACGGTTGGTGCTTGAAGTTGAGGTGGTTTGGGGTCAAGCCATCGCGCCAAAATCCGTCAAGGCTCAGCCTGGCGAAACCGCCATTTCTGTGTCGCGCATGAAAGAAATGCTCAAGTCTGTGGGCACTGGTAGATAGAGGCTGCGTTTCCTCGACCGGCGCTGGACTCGTAAAAACCCTGATTTTTTTCTGGCACTTAGCAGAAAAGATACGATTTTTTTGTTTTAATCAGGGGTTGAGTTTTAGCCAAGCCTACATGAAGGCGTACACAGAGAAAAGTGAGCACAACCATGACATTGGGGCAAAAGAGCCAACGCCACTGGCGAGCGGTGACACATGCTTTGGCAAACGGCATTGCAGGTTTCGCAGCACTATTGACGACAGCAGCCTACGCGGTCAACGATTTGCCGGGCGGTCCATCCGTGAACGGTATCAACCTGCAACCCGCAGCGTCCAAAATCGCTGAAGAGCTGCACTGGCTGAATTACTTTATCTTGACCATTTGTGTGGTCATCTTTGTGGTTGTGTTCGGGGTGATGTTTTACAGCATCCTCAAGCACCGTCGCTCATTGGGTCATGAGGCGCAAGATTTGCCCGAGCCATTGTGGGTCGAGTTGGGTTGGACCATTGTTCCATTCCTGATCGTGATCGGTATGGCGTTGCCGGCCACCAAAGTTTTGGTGGCACAAAAGGACACGTCCAATGCGGACATCACCGTCAAGGCAATCGGCATGCAATGGAAGTGGGGCTACGAGTACATCAAAGGTGAGGGCGAGGGCATTGGCTTTCTCTCTACCTTGGATCCAGCTCAGCGCGAGCTCTCCAACATCGGCGACCACACCAACCTGCCAGACGACTATTTGTTGAAGGTTGACAATCCACTGGTGGTTCCCGTCGGCAAGAAGATTCGCGTGATCACCACTGCAACTGACGTGATCCACTCATGGTACGTGCCACAGTTGGGGATCAAGCAAGATGCCATCCCTGGCTTTGTTCGTGACAACTGGTTCAAAGCTGAAAAGACTGGCACGTTCTACGGTCAATGTGCAGAGCTTTGCGGCAAAGAGCACGCTTACATGCCCATTCAAGTCAAGGTCTTGAGTGCTGAAGACTACTCAGCGTGGGTGCAAGAGCAAGAAAAAGCCATGGCCGCGCTGGCAGACGACCCCAACAAAACTTGGGAGCTCGCCGCATTGGTCAAGCGTGGTGCTGAGGTATACGCATCTAACTGCATGGCCTGCCACCAAGCCAATGGCAAGGGCGCCGGACCCATCAAAGCGCTCGACGGTTCAGCCATCGTGCGCGATGACAACATTGCGATGTTCACAGACATTT
>CBFIFT010000195.1:0-1568 GCA_965661935.1 Burkholderiaceae bacterium
CCGTTGAGCCACACACGCTCGCCTTCAAAACGCACACGCCACCCTTGGCAACAGGCTGCGATTCGGTCAGCGACGCCAGCTTGGGTGAGGTGTTGGCTATCGGTGGAAAGCCCCGCTTGTTCCGCTGCCAATCCGATCAGGCGGTACAGGGCGCCCGAGTCGAGCCAGTGGTAGCCCAAAGCCTGAGCGACCTCTTTGCTCAGTGTGCCTTTGCCCGATGCCGTTGGGCCATCGATGCAGAGTACGGGCACTTGCTGGGGTTGGGTGAGTGAAAACAATGTCTCAAAGTATTCAGGGTAGGTTTTGGCCACGCACTTGGGATCAAGTATTCGAACCGGTCGCTGAGCCGAATTGAACGCAGCCAATGACAAGCACATAGCCATGCGATGGTCATCGTAGGTTTCAATGGTGGCTTGTTGCCATTGGCTGGCAGGCGTCACGCTTAAAAAATCAGGGCCCTCTTCAACGGTGGCGCCCAGCTTGCGCAACTCGGTCGCCATGGCATGCAAGCGGTCGGTTTCCTTGACTCGCCAACTGGCAATGTTGCGCAGTGTCGTGGTGCCTTGGGCGTATAAGGCCATCACCGCCAAGGTCATAGCGGCGTCGGGAATGTGATTGCAATCCAAGTCAATCGCCTTGAGCGGCCACTGCCCGCGACTCACGCGCAGCTCTTTGTCATCGCCCGTGACGTGGGCCCCCATGGCTTTGGCGGCGTCCACAAACGCAATATCGCCTTGAATGGCTTGCAAACCAATGCCTCGAATCGTGATGCCTGCCTGGCCAGGGCTGGCTGGCGCGATGGCGCCGAGCGCGATGAAGTAACTGGCAGATGATGCGTCGCCCTCCACGTAGACCTGACCCGGAGACTGATAGCGAGACCCAGCAGGAATCACAAAGCGCTGCCAACCCTCGCGCTTCACATGCACACCAAACTGACGCAGCATACCCAGAGTGATTTCGATGTAGGGCTTAGAGATCAGCGGACCAACCACTTCGATGGTGATGTCGTCTTTGGCCACCAAGGGCAACGCCAACAAAAGGGCCGTTAAAAACTGACTCGACACGTCCCCACGCACTTGAATGGCTTGTGCCAGATTGAGCGACACCGCTTGGCCACTCCCGACTTTGAGCGGTGGGTAGCCAGGTTGCTGCAAATACGTGATCGGACAGCCCAACTGAGTCAGGGCTTCAGCGAGGTCTTGAATTGGACGCTCGTGCATACGCTGCACGCCCGACAACTCGAACTCGCCACCTTGCACGCTGGCCATCAATGCCAAGGCCGCAGCAAGGGGCCGCATCGCAGTGCCCGCATTACCCAAGAACAATTTGGCTTGCCGCACCGTCAATTGGCCGCCTATGCCTTGTACCTGAATGGCCCCACCATCTCGCCTTTGAATCTGACAGCCCAATACTTGCAGCGCGTCGAGCATCACGCGGGTGTCGTCCGAGTCGAGCAAGTCATGCACAGTGGTCTCGCCTTGGGCGAGTGCGGCAAGCAGCAACACGCGATTAGAGATGCTCTTTGAGCCTGGCAGTTGGACGGTTCCGCCAGCTGACTTGAGGGCGGG
>CBFIFT010000196.1:0-1284 GCA_965661935.1 Burkholderiaceae bacterium
CTGTTGCAGTCGGTATGACTCACCCGGCATCTGCAAGGCCAAGTCAAGGGCGGGCAACATCTCGGTGCCACCATCGGCTTCTAGCCTGCGCACAAACATCTGTGCTTGCAGCTGGTTGAGCAGCGTGGCTGCTTCGGGCCGGCTGAACAAGGCGCGGCTCTCAGAGTTGAACTCGATCAGGTTGAAGGTGTCGTCTGACGAGAGCTCTGACACGCCTTGCAACAAGGCTTTTTTGGCCGCCTCTATCGATGCGCCGCCCATAGAGCCCGACGTATCGATCACAAAGATCACTTCGCGGGGCGGCACTTCCCAGTTGGTCACAGTCGGCGGCATGATCGACAGCTGACCGTAGTCAACGCCTTGATGCGACTCACTGAAAAACGCGGCTGTCGGGCTCTTGTTGGGTGCGGCGGTCCAGCTGAGCACAAAGTCGCGATCCGCGCGCACCTTGCCCGCCTTCAGCGTGATGCGGTAGCTGCCATCGGCATGGGCGGTTTGTTCGATCTCGTGGGCAATGCTTTCAATGGCTTCGACCTCAAAGCCTGGGTGCAGATTCACCTCAATCGACGTGGCGTTTTCCGGCGTTGAATCGACGGCCTCAACAGGCAAAGCCTCGGCGCGCTCTTGGGGCAGCAGTTGCCAACCGTGCGACAACTCAACCTTGCCCTCGATGGTGTGCGTCGCCTGCTGGGGTAGGTAGCGCGGCGTTACAGCCATGGGAAAGCGCAGGCTAAAAGTATGGTCCGACCACTCGGTGGATTGCTGGTAACCCAGCGTGACCAGCACCTCGCCGCCCGGTGGGATGTTGGACACCGCTGTGCTGAATAGGTTAGGGCGGTGCTGCTCGACCAAAGCCGCCGCCTGGCCTGCTGCCTTGGCCGCTTTGTAAATCGCTGAGGCCTGTTTTTTCTCTTTGATCTGGCCCTCGATCTGGCGCCCACTGAGCTCCATGCGCATGGCGGTCACCGCCGCGTCTTGGGGCAGCGGGAAGAGGTACATCGCCTCAATCCAGCGGTTGGTGGTGTTTTTGAAGCGCTGCACCAACTCGGTCTTGGCCAGCTGGCCCGACACATCAATCGAGACCTGCGTCTCAAGCAGCGGCAGCGACTGCACATCGCCTTGGTCGTTGCGGCTGACCAGCGTGCCCCGCGTGATGTGGTCGGGGTTGACTTGCTCCATGGCCCCCCAGGCCTGCGAACAAATCAAAAATGCCGCCGCCAGCCAAGGCTGTGGGCGAAATATAAACAGGCTGAAGTTTGTCATCGATACCTCCGGTAGTGGTTG